>JAQCBM010000266.1 GCA_027729865.1 Actinomycetota bacterium | reverse complement strand
CCGGACGTGGACATGGTCTCGTTCACCGGAGGTCTCGCAACAGGTCGCCGCATCATGGAGGCGGCATCGGCCACCGTGAAGAAGGTCGCGCTTGAACTCGGGGGCAAGAACCCGAACATCGTCTTCGCCGATGCCGATCTCGATGCTGCCCTCGATAACGCTCTGACCGCTGTCTTCCTGCATTCCGGGCAGGTGTGTTCCGCCGGTGCCCGTTTGATCGTGGAGGAATCGATTCACGACGCCTTCGTCGAGACGCTCGTCGAGGCTACCGAAGGCATCCGCCTGGGTGGTCCGGAGGACGAGAAGGCTCAGACCGGCACTCTGATCAGCGCAGCACATCGCGACAAGGTGGCCGCCTACGTAGCGAACGCACTCAGCGAGGGGGCGCAGTTGCGATGTGGGGGCCGCGAACCCGATGGCATATCCGAAGGTTTCTTCTACCTCCCGACCATCTTGGACGGCTGCACCTCCTCCATGACCTGCGTTCAAGAAGAGTCCTTCGGCCCCGTACTAACGGTCGAGACTTTCCAGACCGAGGCCGAAGCAATTGCGATCGCCAACGACACCTACTACGGCCTGGCTGGCGCCGTGTGGACCTCGGACGCCTCGAAGGCGCAGCGAGTGGCCAATGCCCTGCGTCACGGAACAATTTGGGTAAACGACTTCCATCCGTACCTCCCACAGGCAGAATGGGGTGGATTCAAACAATCAGGAGTAGGACGGGAACTCGGCGCTCAGGGCTTCGGCGAGTACCTGGAAGCAAAGCACGTGTATCAGAACCTCAACCCGCAACCCAGCGGGTGGTTCGACGTACCAGTGAAGGAAGCCCGATGACTGCGACCACAAGTGTTGATTCAGATGTCCAAGTCGATACCGACGCAGCTATATCAGTCCGCGGTCTATGGAAGATTTTCGGCGATGACGCGGACAAGATCATCGGCTCCCCCGACGCTGGCTTGAGTAGGCCGGA
Source organism: Actinomycetota bacterium (assembly GCA_027729865.1). GTDB lineage: Bacteria > Actinomycetota > Actinomycetes > S36-B12 > S36-B12 > S36-B12. The sequence goes on along the minus strand of JAQCBM010000266.1, from coordinate 2,687 downwards.
GCTCCTCGAGAAGACCGGATGCGTGGCCGCGGTCCGTGACGTGTCCTTTGATGTCGCCAAGGGCGAAGTGTTCGTAGTGATGGGCTTGTCCGGCTCAGGGAAGTCGACACTCGTCCGCTGCCTCACTCGACTGATCGAACCCACTGCCGGTGAAGTGTTCTTCGAGGGCGAGGACATTCTCACCGCATCGAAGTCTCGTCTACGCGAACTTCGTCGAACCAAGTTCTCCATGGTCTTTCAGCACTTCGGCCTTCTTCCCCACCGGCGTGTAATCGACAACATCGCCTACGCACTTGAGGTTAACGGCGTCCGCAAAGACACTCGACACGATCGGGCACGAGAGGTCATCGAGCTCGTAGGCCTCGACGGATACGCGAACCACTTCCCCGAGCAACTATCCGGCGGTATGCAACAGCGTGTGGGCCTGGCCCGAGCACTCGCAGTGAACCCAGAGGTCATGTTCTTGGATGAACCATTTAGCGCGCTCGATCCGCTGATTCGCCGAGATATGCAAAACGAGGTCAAGCGCCTGCACCAAGACCTCAATAAGACGATGGTCTTCATCACTCACGATCTGGCTGAAGCGATGAAGCTCGGTGACCGGATCGTCATCATGCGCGATGGCGACATCGTGCAAGTGGGAACACCCACTGATCTGGTCATGAATCCTGTCGACGATTACGTTGCGGATTTCACTAAGGACATCCCCAAGTCCCACGTGCTGAGAATGGGGGCACTGGCACGCCCCGCCCACGCGGACGAAATCACCAGCGGCGAATCGATTGATGCTGAGACCGTCGTCCGCAAAGCCATTCCACGGATCGTCAATTCCACTAGTCCGGTGGTAGTCGTCCGGAACGGCGTGCCCATCGGAGTTGTGGGCAAAGACGACATCCTTCATCTGATTGCCGACGATGCCATCGACGGAAGCTCGACGTGAGCACCCCTTCAGTCGTCGATTCATTGCCGCCATGGCTACGACGACGCAGCACCCTGATAGTCGCTCTACTCATCGTGTGGGTGCTCTTGGCAACGGTATTCCGAGGCGTTCACACCCTTGAACTCTCAACCGCTACGAACACCCCCGCGACGGATTGGCTCCGAGAGCTGGCCGCATCGATCCGAGGTAGTCGCTCGGAAGCACCGATATTCGTGTACGTCTTCAATCCGCTACGCACAGGGATCGAAGGTTTCGTCGAGGTCATCCGCTCCGTCATCGCCGTGCCGGCCTCCGGGAACGTCATTCCGATTGTTGGCTGGTTTGGAGTGGTTGCTCTCGTTGGATTTATCGTCTACGCCTCGTCCAACTGGAAGACCGCCTTGCTGTCCATGGGTCTCCTGACCGCCTGCGGCATGTTGGGCATGTGGTTCTACACGATGGACACACTCGCAATGACTATTGGTGCAGTTCTCCTATCGCTAGCCATTGCACTTCCCATCGGCGTGTGGGCTGGCCTCAACGATCGAGTCATGGCTTTCATCAGACCCGTGCTCGATCTCGCCCAGATCTTGCCCACTTTGGTCTATCTCGCTCCTTTGGCGCTGGTCTTTCTCATCGGTATCGCAGCAGCAACTATTGCAACGATGATCTACTCCATACCGATTTGTATTCGCATCACCGCTCATGCGATCCGCAGTCTCAAGGCGGGCCCGATCGAAGCAGCGGAGTCGATGGGATCGACACGGATGCAAATGCTGCTCAAGGTTCAACTCCCCATGGCGAGGCGCACCATCATCTTGGGCATCAACCAGACCACACTCGCAGCCTTGTCCTTCGTAGTCATCGCGGCATTGATCGGCGCCCCCGGCCTGGGCAAGCCGGTAATCGAAGCGCTCACGATCCGGAACGTGGGTGATGGCGTGGTTGCCGGTCTCGCGGTGGTGTTCCTAGCGATCATGCTCGATCGAGCAACTACGGCGGCCGTGCAGCGCAGTGGCGAGATACCCCCTGAAGGTGCTGCCCTCGTGAGGCGCCGTCTGGGACTGGCGAGTGCTGGCATCGCCACCATCGCCGCGGTCTTCATCTCCCGGTATCAACTGTGGGCAGCCGTCTTTCCTGAGCAGCTGATCATCGGCGACTACATCGCACAGGCAGCGGATGCGGTAACCGAATGGACGACATCCACGTTGTACTTCCTGACCATCGGACTGAACGAGCAATTCACCATTCACGTGCTCAACAGGATCGAGGCAGTTCTCGCGGATTCACCGTGGTATCTGACAATCATCGCGATCTCGCTCCTCGCCGCCATCATCGGTGGACGGTTCGTTGCCATCCTCTCCGTCGTGCTCCTGACCGCCGTCGTGCTGATCGGGCTCTGGAACGACGCCATGGTCACCCTCACCCAGGTTCTGATCGCCACCGCAATCGTGATGGTCATCGGCGTGGTGCTCGGCGTTATGGCTGGAAGGAGCCCCCGCGTGGAGCGAGCACTCAAGCCTCTCCTCGATGCTGGGCAGACGCTCCCAGCTTTCGTGTACCTGGTCCCCGTACTCGCACTCTTCGGTCCGACGCGTTTCGCGGCGATCGTGTGCGGCGTCTTCTACGCCGCGCCCGTGGTGGTCAGAGTGGTCGCTGATGGAGTGAGGGGTGTGCCCAAGGACATGGTGGAAGCCGCAGTCTCGTCGGGCAGCAGCACGACACAGGTCGTTACGAAAGTGCAACTTCCAGCGTCCAAGAGATCGCT
>JAQCBM010000265.1 GCA_027729865.1 Actinomycetota bacterium | reverse complement strand
CGTCTTCCGCGGAGGTCGCTTCGACCTCCGCGGGGGGTGACGCCCCGCCCGCAAGCTCCGCTTGCAGGCGCTCAAGGTCGGTCTGCGGGCCGCCGTACTTCAATGCACGGGCAACCTTCGTCTGCTTGGCCTTCGCTCGGCCGCGCCCCATGGCTCGACCCCCTCATCCGGTTTCCCGGTCGTGAATGGACGTATAACCGTTGGGCCGTCCGGGCCGTGATCCCGGGACCACAACGAGAGGACAGACTACCCCGGGACCGAGCAGACCACCATCAGCGCCCCCGGGCTGACTCGATTCGAGCCTCGGCTTCCCGCTCAGCGGCCTTCACTGGAGTGATGCCCTCGGCCTTCGCCCGGGCCAGCACACTGCGTGTGGTCTCGAAGACCCGCTCCACCGTGGCCCGAGCGCGTTCCACGTCGGCTCCGACCAGTTCCTCGGCCACTTGGACCACACCCCCGCAGTTCACGCAGAAATCCGGTGCGTAGAGCACCCCGGCGGCGTCCAGTAGGTCACCGACTTCGGGGGTCGCCAGTTGGTTGTTCGCCCCGCCGCACACCAGTTGAACACCCCTTTCGGCGAGGGAGCCGGCTAGTTGGGTCGTGATCAGTCCCCCGAGGGCGTTCGGGGAGAGGACGTCTAGATCGGCGGCGAGCAGTCCGTCCACGCCCTCGACCCACTCGACGCGGCCCGGGTGGAGTTCGTCGATCGATGCCCGAACGCTGGCGGAGGGGTCCGAGGCGACGACCGATGCCCCGTCGGCCAGCAGATGCCCGATGAGCCGACCCCCGACCTTTCCCGCTCCGAGAACGCCCACCGTCAGGCCCGCGAGGTCCGGCGAACCGAATGCTGCTTCGGCCCCGGCCCGCATCCCCGCGTGCACCCCAACGGCGGTCAGGATCCCTGAGTCGCCCACGCCGCCTTTGTCCACCGATCGCCCAGTGGTCCAACGACACGCCTCACCGATCGTGTCCATGTCGTGCACTGTCATGCCAACGTCACCGGCAGTGACGTAACGCCCATCGAGTGAACACACCATTCGTCCGAAAGCGTGCAACAAGTCAGAAGTCTTGCTGTTGGGATCATGAACGATGACTGCTTTGCCGCCTCCGTGATTCAAACCTGCGAGTGCGTTCTTGTACGTCATCGCGCGTGACAAACGAAGTGCATCTGCGTAGGCGGCGCCGCGCGCAGCTGATTCGTCACCAGCATGTGCGTACGTGGACATGCGCACGCCACCGAGTGATGGACCGAGCACAGTGGAATGGATGGCGATCACGGCCTGAAGTCCGGACTGATCGTCTTGTGCCACGAGAACTTCCTCGTGTCCGTCGAATCCAATCCAGGGGTCGCACAGTTGGCTCATGGACTCACCCTAGAGCCAGATCACCTCGCGTCATTTCCCTCATGGAAAACGCAGAATTCACCGAAACGGGTGGATTTTCGGGCTGATTCGCTTGCCTCGTCAGCCTCTGGGTGGAAGGGTACGCACGGGTAATCACCGGACACCGGCGGTGCGCACAACGTCCGCCCGGTGAGCCAATAGGAGGCGCAGTGTCTGGCCAGGATCCGGATTCCGAGCACCTCCTCACACCGTCGGAGGTCGCGGCACTTTTCCGTGTGGATCCGAAGACCGTCACGCGTTGGGCGAAGGCGGGAAAGTTGACGAGCATCCGCACGCTCGGCGGACACCGTCGTTACCGCGCGAGCGAAGTGCACGCGCTGCTAGCTGCTCAATCGCCTGCGCCGCAACAACAGACGCCACAGAGTCCGCAAAGTCCACGGAACTCACAGGGCCACCAGAGCCAACCGGGATACTTTCCGCAGCGTTAGTCCGCAATTAGAGTGAGCGGCGTGAACGAGTCGCAGATGCGCGCGGGTGATGCCGATCGCGACAAAACCATCGCAGTGCTCCGGGAAGCTTTCGCCGAGGGTCGGCTGTCGCAAGAGGAGTTCGACGATCGCCTCGAGGGCGCTCATCAGGCCCGCACATATGCCGATCTCGCTCTATTGACCACCGATTTGCCGAGTGCATCCGCTGAGGTTTCCCCTGTGGATCAGAAGGAAGCAGACAAATACCGCAAGGACCGCAAGGACTTGCGCTCTGCCTGGGCCAGCTGGCTCGGCGTGGGTGTTCTGGTCAACATCATCTGGTTCGCTACCTGGATGGGCGATGGCCCCGCTCCCTACTACTGGCCCATCTGGGTGATCGGGCCGTGGGGAGGGGCCATGGTCATCTGGTCACTCACGTCCAAAGCGGAGCGACCCAAGGATGGCTGAACCTCTCTACCGGGGCATCGTCGAGTCCTTCAAGGGCGTCTTTCGAATTCTCGGCATGAAGCTCGATGTTGTCGGTGAGCAGAACATTCCCCTCGCTGGCGGTGCGATCCTGGCGATCAACCACACGAGCTACTTGGACTTCGCCCTCGGTGGTGTTCCAGCGGACATGCGCGGTCGGCGACTCGTGCGATTCATGGCCAAAGATTCGGTGTTCCGGCATCCAGTTGGCGGACCGCTCATGCGCGGGATGAAGCACATACCGGTGAATCGTGATGATGGATCTGAAGCGTTTGCGCGAGCCGTGTCCGATGCCGAGAGCGGTGAACTCATCGGTGTCTTCCCCGAAGCGACGATGAGTCGCTCATTAGAAATCAAGGAACTCAAGAGTGGTGCCGTGCGTATGGCTCAGTCCGCGGAAGTTCCGTTGATTCCGATGATCGTCTTCGGTGGTCATCGGGTTCTCTCGTACGGAGTCAAGGACTTTACGCGGGGTCGAACCATCTGTATGACCATCGGCTCCCCCTTGGAAGGCATCCAAGACAAAGACGCCGACGCCGTCACGTTGCAGTTGCGTACGCGACTGTCGGAACTGCTCGATGAAACGATCGCGCGTTACCCGGATAAGCCGGAAGGCGCACCGTGGATTCCGAAACGACACGGGGGTTCAGCTCCGACCCTGGACGAGGCCAAGGCGTGGGAAGAGGAACGACGCGCTCGGCGCGAAGCAGAGAAGAACGCCAACGGCTCCTAAGCTCCGTATGCCGCGCGGTAGGCGGCTATCGCTGTGGGCATCGTCTGATAGACGGCGTCCTCACCGATTTCCTCCAAGAGGCCATGGCGCCGCAGCTCGTGGAGTAGTTCGGATTTCGCTCGCACGAGTCCTAGGCGGATGCCTCGTTGCGCGCAGAACTCATGGAGTTCGCTGAAAGCGTCGAGTCCGGTGATGTCTACCTCGCTCACTGCTTCTACGTTCACCAGGAACCATCGGGTGTCCGGGTGATCGCGCACGGCAATGCGTGCCCGCCGAAGAAAGTCCTCTGCGTTCGCAAAGAACAAAGGTGAGTCGTAACGGAAGACGACGAGTCCGGGTACTTGCTGGGCTTGTGGGTAATCCACGACACTGTGCCATCCCGGGACATGTGTAACGGTCCCCAGAACGGCCGCATGCGGGCGGGCTACGCGGCTCAGCAGATCAATAACCGAGACGGCAACGGCTATCGCGATCCCGTAGAGCAACCCGAACACCAACACTCCCACGGCGGTGAGTAATGCCAGTGCGAACTCGCGACGCCGGAAAGACCAGAGGCGTCGAAAGTTGCTGACATCGATCAGTTGCGCGGCAGCGAAGATGATGAGGCCACTTAAGGCAGCGAGCGGAAATGA
>JAQCBM010000264.1 GCA_027729865.1 Actinomycetota bacterium | reverse complement strand
GCGCCGGGCCCAATGAAGACGCCATCTCCAATGACCGCCGGGTCGTAGACGAGGGCGTTGTTCTGGATTTTGCACCGATCGCCAACATTCACGCCGGGGCCGATATACACGCCACGGCCGATGACACATCGCGCTCCGATCTGGGCGCCTTCCCGGACCTGTACGAGGTTCCAAAGTCTCGTCTTTGCTCCTAACTTCACGGACAGGGCAACCTCAGCACTATTCACAAACTCGTGACGCCCAGCACGATGAAGACGAATCCTACTGACCATCGAGCTCTCCGGTGCCTGCTGTCAAACGCGAAAGGTTCTCACCCTTTTGCAGTTGGATTAGATGGTCGAGCGACAATTTAGACAAATCCTTCATGAAGGTCTCCCGTGTTGTCTCCAAGGCCGCCATAAGTGACCTCTTGGGGTTCCCAAGTACCCAGCACGAGCGTATCGACAAGCTCCTGAACGATTGTCAACGAGCCACGACTGTCCCAGTGGCTGTCTTTGCGGAGGTACAGGGGCTCTCGAGTGATGAGCGATTCGCTCCGCAGCAGCGTGCGGAGATCGAGGTAGCCCGGAATGTCCGCGGCCGCTAGGGAACTCCATAGTTCTTCGGTGTACTCGTCGAAGCACCCCCGTGGTGCAAGGCCCTCAGGGAGTGGGTCCGGGTGAATCGTGCTCTTGTCCGGCGCGACCATTGCAACCACCTCGCGGCCGGATTGAGCGATGATCGTCGCCAAGCGCTCCAGATGGGCGGTCGTCTCAGAGACCGTGCCGTGCGGATTGCACGCCGAATCGACCACATCGGCGCCGTCCAAGAAATCGTCGATGCCCGATCGGTCCCGTTCTACATCAGCGCGCGCGAGGTCCCCGATTTCTGCAATTCTCTCTGCGGCCAACTGCAGTCGTCGACGGCCTGTGGATCGTACGTAGCGAAGGCTCATCGGGCGCGGCATCGGCTCCCTACCAACCGATGCTCGACTGCTCGAAGTCGGCGGTAATCTCGCGGAACACTGCCGCTTCGTCGACCACCCGTATTCCGAATGCGGTGTCTCTGACTATCGCGAGGTTGACTTCTCGCCCATCAATGACCGGATCCTCTCTGCAGTAGCCTACGCTCGTTACCTGCCGTCTGATGATTCGACCTTTGACAGGGTGTTGGTCACATGCGTTCTCCATCACCTCGATAGTCCGGAACGCGCGTTACGTCAGATGCCCCGAGTCGTGCGGCCGGGCGGATACGTTTCGCTCACCCTGCCTTGTGATTCAGGGCTCGCACATGGCATCGGCAAGTCGATCGGCCCGTACAGACAAATTCGCAAGCACAGTCTGGCGAATGGAGATCCGTCCTACTTCCACTATCTACAGCACCGAAATCACTATCCTGGACTGATATCACTGGTGGAGCACGTGTTTGCCTCTGACAAGACTCGGAAACGGTCATGGCCATGTCGCATCCCAAGTTGGAACCTGAACCTATTCACGATCTTACAAGTCTGTGTCGGTCCGAGATGACCACCATTGCCCGCGGCAATTCGCCGGACGGTTTCGGGTTCTGACGGAGTTGAGTGGGCAGCAACTTAGTAAGCGTCAAAATCCAGAAACTCGAAGCAGTCCGGGATGAATTGGTCAGTATTTTGTGATTCATCAGCGCTCCGAATGATCAGGTTGAGTGGTGACGGGCGAAGCCTCATGGGTACGACTAGCCCGCTCAATCGAAACTGCGGATTGAAACCGGCATAGACGACGAATGGAGATCGGGTCGCTCGACAGACATGTGCCACGATCGCCGATGTATCGACCGGGTCGCGCGATGGCAACGTGAAGACCTTCAGGATCACGGCGAACTTGAGTCCTGCGACCTTGGTTGTGCATGCGATGACAAGCGCATCAGGGAGACGAACGGCAAGATAGGTCTCGTTCGGGGCCTGTAAGCGCCATGCCAACTCTTGGGCATCCCACGTTCGCCGAGTATCGCCGAGACTTGCCTGCGCGTTAAGGACGTCATCACCGGGTAGTTGATCGGCGGCGATGATCCTCGGCACGGATCGGGTCGGTCTTGCAGAGGTCGCGATAACGGGTAGCGGTCCAAGATTCCGGAAGCCAAGCTTGCCGATGAACCCGGGAGTCGAGTTTTCGTTCGCAACGCCCACGATGGCGTCCACACCTCGCTCAACGGACGTTTTGTATGCCGCCCTTGCCAACCTGGTGAACAGGCCTTGCCCTCGCGCGCGTTCGGCAACCGCGGTGTTCAGCGAAAGCGCATAGAGCGCTGGCTCCCCCGCTCGTAACCATCGTTGCGGGATGACGGCATAGTGCCCGACTCGGCCGAGATCATCATCGTGGTCAGCCGCGATTACTAGCCCAGAAGGGCTTTGGGTGTAGAGCCATTGAAGGTAGGCACTGTTGCGATACTTGCGATCGTCTGCGAAGACCTCTCTGAGGAGCCTCTGAGATTGCAGTAGGTCTCGCATTTCTCTCCAACGTGTTAAAAGTCTAATTTAAAACAACGATAACGAATTACGTCAATTTGAATATTCGCACATAGGTCAGGTCCCATGAGCAACCGGAATCAGCAACGAAAGATCCGGCACCAGCTCGAGTAAGGCTGGGAAGCAAACCGGGGCTCATTTGGAAGCCTTGTGGGAACGAACTCTCCGTATCCGATCCTCGTGGCCACAAGGGGAACTCCATTTTGGTCAAGTCTGTATTAGCCTTAGGTTTGCTAGAGTCCACTTCGGCAGTGCCTTTTGGTTATGTCGTTTTCGTTCTTTTTTCGAGTCGTACAACGACTGTATCGTGATCAGGGTCAGGCCTTGAACGGACAATACCGGGTCAGGTTGTTCGCGCCCGGCCGATTCCCGATGCTTTGGACTTCAGCGTGAGTTCGGGGTGAGCAGGGCCTAGTTGTACTCGGCCGTCAGGTTGGTGACAATCGGCTGATCGGTGGTTGACCGCCCGGGGCGGCGTGGCGTCGCTGGCGGTTGTAGTCGTCGAGGAAGCCTGGCAGGGCTGCTGATCGGTCGTCATTGGTGGTGAAGACCTTTCGATATGCCCATTCGCTGGCGAGGGTTCGGTCGAACCGTTTGACTTTGCCGTTCTGCCAGGGGCAGTGCGGGCAGATGAACTTGTGGGTGACGTTTCGGTCCTTGAGCAGCTGACGAAGTCGGGAGCCGTGGCGGTAGCTCCAGGCGTTGTCAGTCATCACTCGTTCGACACGGGTGATGCCCTGGGCTGCGAAGTAGTCGAGTGCCCGGGCGAAGAACTCGGCGCAAGTGTCGGCGCGTTCGTCGTCGAGGATCTCTGAGTGGGCCAAACAGCTGTGGTCGTCGACGACGGAGTGGACGTGTTCGGTCCTGGTCTTCTTGCGTTCCGAGGTTGATCCCATCTGTCGGCCGTGGGCTCGCCAGCCGCCACCGTCGGGAATGCGACCGATCTTCTTGACCGTCCATGTGGACCAGCTCGCCGGGGTGGTCACGCTCGTAGCGGCGTGCGGTCATCTTCGAGGAGCGGACGAGGTCGCCGGTGAGTGGATCCAGTGTGCAGAGGCGGGGAAGGTCTTGGCGACGCAGCACTCGGCTGATGGTTCGTGCTGGGACACCGAGCTCGCCGGCCAGCCAGTCCTGTCCACGACGGTGCTCGATCCGGGCGGCAGCGACCCGAGCTTCGACATCGGCC
>JAQCBM010000263.1 GCA_027729865.1 Actinomycetota bacterium | reverse complement strand
CCGAAGTTCCCCACGTAAGCGCCGCCGGCGGCATCGACCACCATGTCGTTGCAGCGCTCCGGCACGAGGGCGGACAGATCGGCGTGCACCGTAAAGCCTCCTGCTCCGTTGCTCCGCAGCACCTGTTTCTCCAGCATGGACACTACGAGGAGTGTGCCATCGGGTTGCCAGCCGAGGCCGGAAACGGGCCCCGGGAAGGTGGCCACCGTTTCCACGGCTTCTCCCTCCTGCCATCGGCAGACCTTTCGGGCGTGCATATCGGAAAAGTAGAGCGCGCCCTCGTGCCATCGAGGCCCCTCTCCGAAGTGAAGGCCGCGGGCCATAATCGTTGAGGTGCTAATGGTCATGGGCGATCCCCTCCCTTGGGCTTACCGCTTGAAGCATGCCACAAGGCCTGACCTCGGGGGGCACGCTCCCGGCAGAGCTCCGCCGCTAGGGCGCGCAACTCCCCAAGATCGCGCTTACTAAAGCGGGTTCCTGTTTGCCGCTCGAGGGTCCCCAGGGGAAGGCTGCCCGTTTCCTCTTCGATGGCAGCAAGCACCTTCTTTAGGAGTGCGCGGTAACCCATGGGCGAGCCTCAATTTCTCAGTAACAGGAAAGCGGAAGGCTAGCGGCCCCGTGTGAAGCAGGGATGGCAATTGTGTGACGAAGCGCCTTTAGGACCTAAAAACCTAGGGGTTTTTTGCTCCTAGATTTGTCACGGAAGGTTCATCGAAATGAAGCGCTTTGTCATCGGTGAGTCATACGGCAACCCTACAGTGCGCCCCTGAACGGCCCCGGTCTGGGCGGCGCATGGGCGTTGTCAGTCTGGGTCACACGTGAAAACCGACCCCTGGGGGCTCACCATGATTCGTAAGTACGCCTTTATCGCGTCCACGTCGCTAGCGGTCCTCGCTGGCTGTGGCGGCAGCGGTGACATCAACATTAACCCGTCTACCGTTGATAACTCGGTCAGCAACAGCAATAACACGACGACCACTACGGCGCCCCAGCAGACCGTGAATCCCTGCGCTTCCTATGTGACCAGCGGCGGTCAGACGCGCCAAGGCACCTATGGGGACGATGGCAACTGCGTGTATTCGCCCCTCTTTGCCGACTCCGGTAACAATATTACGGTCGACGTCGACTTCGCTGCGCTGCCCGATGGCGGTGCTCACATCTTCGAAGGCAGCTTATTCATCGGTGAGGCCTACAGCTCCACGGCGGAAATGAATGCCGCTGGCATCTTCGAGGGCGGCGACGGCCCGACCATGACCGTGGAAGCGGGCGCGACCCTCGCGTGGCAGTCCAACGACAAGTTCATGGTGATCAACCGTGGTTCCCAGCTGGTCGCCATTGGTACGGCGACGGCCCCGATCACCTTCACCTCCGTGTCTGACGTAAACGGAACCGTTGGTCCGGAAGATGATCAGCAGTGGGGCGGCATGGTCATTGATGGCTTCGGCGTCTCCAATAAGTGCACCTACACCGGCACCCGCGGTGTGGATCTCGCTCTGGTTGGCGAGTGCGATGTGGCCTCGGAAGGCTCTGCGGGCTCCGACGAAAACTACTACGGCGGTGCGAACGACGAGGACAGCTCTGGCCGCCTCGACTACGTGATCGTCAAGCACACCGGCGCCACCGTGGGTAACGGCGACGAGCTGAACGGGATCACCTTCGGCGCAGTCGGTAGCGGCACCACCGTAACCAACCTTCAGGTCTATTCCGTATTCGATGACGGCATTGAAATGTTCGGCGGCGCGGTGAGCGTGACCAACTACGCAGCAGTCTATGTAAACGACGACTCCATCGACCTCGACGAGGGCTGGAAAGGCACGGTCCGCAACGCACTGGTGATTCAGTCTGCCACCGACGGCAACCACTGCGTTGAGGCGGATGGTATCGGCTCCTACAGCAGCAAGACCGCGGAGTTCCGGGCCGACATGGTCGCGCGTGGTCTGAACACCCAGGCAAATCTCATCAACCTGACCTGCATCGTGTCGCCGAATGGTGCCGACACGGCCACCCACGACCCGGGCGCAGGTTTGCGTCTCCGAGAGGGGATTACGGCAAATGTAACCGACCTTCTTGTCGTCTCCAGCTTCATTGACGACTCTTCTGACAACAACTACTGCTTCCGTCCCCAGGACGCTGAAACCACTGTGACTGTGAATGGCGTGTTCGCCTGCGTCGATAAGTTCGCCAGCGATGGCGAAGCGGTCGCAGCAGTCAACGACGTCCAGTTTGCGACCCTCGCGGGTACAACCGATCCCACGGCAGCTGCCGATACGGGCCTCGTCCTCCTCGAGGGTACTACGCCCGTGTTCACCGTGGATTTCGACACGATGGTGATCGACGACGCAGCTCCGACTGTCGCTGCGCCGGCTGCTCAGTTCGGTGCCTTGAGCGAGTCCGCTACCAACCCCTTCGCTGGCTGGTCCTACGGAATCTTCGACGGCAACCGCGCACAGCCCCTCTACTTCGAGTAAAGCGGGCCTAGCACGGTAGGTAAGCGCGCCGGGACGAAGCCAGCCTTCTCCCGGCGCTGTCGATTCAGAAATCATCGAGGGTAGAAACATGGCCAGCTTTCCCAACCGACGCGCGCTGCTAGGGCTTTCCATCGCCCTGCTGTCCGCCACTGGGGCTGCCCGCGCAGCGGAGGCCGAGAGCGAAGGGCAAGCCACGCGTCCCGTGCTCGACATGGCGATTGAAGAAGTGGTGGTTACGGCTCGGCAGTACAACGCGGCGGCTCAGCTTACGGACGAGCGTATCGTCGACGATGCGGTCACAGATCTCCTGGGCGCTGATGCCATTAGCCGGGTGGGCGATTCAAACGTGGCTGTGGCCCTCCAGCGGGTGCCGGGCCTTTCGCTGGTAAACGGTCAGTTTATTTACGTCCGCGGCCTGGGTGAGCGCTACAGTCAGACTACGGTGAATGGGGCTTCCGTCCCCTCCGTGGATCTCTCTCGGAATGTGGTGCCGCTCGATCTTTTTCCAAGCTTTATCGTTGACTCGCTGTCGGTGCAGAAGTCCTACAGTGCCGATCGGCAAGCCGCCTTTGGGGGCGGCGCCATCGATATTCGCACCAAGCGCATCCCCGATGGCTTTGTGGCCGGGCTCCAGCTCGGTAGCGCAGTGAACGATGCGAATGATGACGAAGTCCTCACCTATGCCGGGGGAGGCGAAGACAACCAAGGCCAGGATGACGGAAACCGCGCCTTTTCGCCGCGCCTCAGGGAAGCCTTGGATCAGTACCAAGGTAACGTCAGCGTCCAGAATATCCTGACTCGCCTTCGGGGGACGACGCAGCCGAATGCCACTCTGGCAGATGCCCAGGAGATCAATCGGCAGCTCGCGACCTATCTCAAGCGGGATGTGTCCGTGCTGGAGAAGGACACGCCCTTCGATCGCAACATCCGGGGCTACCTTGGCAATAGCTTCTTCGTTTCCGACGATTTCGAGATTGGCGGCCTGGTGGCCGGGGGCTATTCCAACCAGTGGCGTGAAACCACGCGGACGGGCCGGAATTTCGTCTTCCCGGATGAAGAAACGGATGAGAGGGTGCAGGCCACCCAGCAAGTCAACATGACCGGCAACGCCGCCGTGGGTCTTCGCTATCTAGAAGAGCACGAGGTGTCGGCCACGGCGATTTACCTGCGAAACACGGAAGATGACACCTACCAGCGGACC
>JAQCBM010000009.1 GCA_027729865.1 Actinomycetota bacterium | reverse complement strand
CAGCGGTATGACTGTGGCGGAATCTTCTCCGGTCTTGACACAGATGTCGGTGATGTCGAGAAGCGCGAAAACGTCAAGGCCACTTGCTGCTGTGCGAGCGAGGTCTTCGGGCGCACCAGCGTCGACGAATCGCTTGGTCAAGCGCTCGAAGCGCTCGGCTTCGTTGCCGGTGAGCGCTTGCGACACACCGCTGCTGTGTTGGGAGACGACGGGGGCGAAGTAGGCGAATTGCTCGGCGATGTCGATGTCGCCCGTGCGGGTTTGCAGGAACCAGCGGGTGGCGCGGTCGAGAAGGCGTCTTGTTTCGAGTTGCAGCGCGCTCTGCGCGGTGGTGGGGATCTGGTTGTCGAGCTCGTTCACCCACTCCCACATCTGATTGATGGAAAACACTTCCATCGCGGTGAGCGCTGCCTTGACCACCTGCACCGCGGTGGCACCGGTCTCTTCGACGGCACGGAACACGAACGTGATGCCGCCGATGTTGAGAAGTCTGTTGGTGATCTCGGTGTTGATGATCTGGCTGCGCAGTGGGTGCGAGGTGATCTCGCCTGTGTATTCCTCCCGCATCCTGGGCGGGAAGTAGTCGATGAGCGTCTTCTCGAACCATGGATCATCCGCGAGCGTTGCTTCGTTGAGCTCGGCGAGCAGCGCGATCTTGCCGTAGGCGAGCATCACGGCCAGTTCGGGCGAGGTGAGTGCTTCACCAGCGGCGCGTCGGGTGGCGAACTCTTCGTCGTCGGGCAGATTCTCCACCGCTCGATCGAGGATCCCCTCGTGCTCGAGGTGGCGGATCATCCGCTGGTGCACGGTGACCAGTGCTGGTGCGCCGCGGCGGGCGTTTCCGAGCACCACGTTTTGGTCGTAGTTGTCCTGCAGCACCGCTTGCGCGATCTCATCGGTCATCTCGTGCAACAGATCCGCTCTGGCTTCTTGCGTGAGTTTGCCGGACTTCACCGCGGCCTCGAGGGCGATCTTGATGTTGACTTCGTGGTCGGAGGTGTCCACGCCCGCGGAGTTGTCGATGGCGTCGGTGTTGAGTCTCACGCCGTGGCGGGCGGCTTCGATGCGGCCGAGTTGGGTGAGCCCTAAGTTGCCGCCTTCGCCGATCACTTTGACCTTGAGTTGGTGGCCGTTCACGCGGACGGCGTCGTTGGCTTTGTCACCAACGTCGGCATTGGTTTGGGTTTGAGACTTGACGTAGGTGCCGATGCCGCCGTTCCACAGCAGATCCGCAGGGGCCTGCAAGATCGCGTGGATCAGCTGAGCCGGCGTGAGGCTCTGAGTGGTTTCAGGTATGCCGAGGGCATCCTTCATCTCCGCGGAGATCGGGATCGCTTTCAGCGCGCGGTTCCACACTCCCCCACCTGCGGAGATGAGATCGGTGTTGTAGTCGGCCCACGATGATCGGGGTTCGTTGAACAGGCGCTGGCGTTCGGCGAACGATGTCTTCGCATCCGGATTCGGGTCGATGAATATGTGCCGGTGATCGAAAGCAGCCACGAGCCGAATATGTTCACTCAGCAGCATGCCGTTTCCGAACACATCCCCACTCATGTCGCCGATGCCCACGACCGTGAAGTCTTCGGTTTGGGTGTCGAGGTCGAGTTCGCGGAAGTGCCGCTTGACCGATTCCCACGCACCCTTGGCAGTAATGCCCATGGCCTTGTGGTCGTAGCCGACTGAGCCGCCCGAAGCGAAGGCGTCTCCTAACCAGAACTGGTGCTCGGCCGCGATTTCATTCGCGAGGTCGGAGAAGGATGCGGTGCCCTTATCTGCGGCGACAACGAGATACGGGTCGTCACCGTCGTGGCGGACCACGCGCATCGGTGGGATGACCGTGCCGTCCTTGATGTTGTCGGTCACCTCGAGCAGCGAGGACACGAACTCCCGGTAGGCGGCGCGGCCCTCGAGCGCCCACGCTTCACGATCGATCGTTGGGTCGGGTAGTTGCTTGGCGAAGAAGCCACCCTTCGCTCCCACCGGGACGATGACCGCGTTCTTGACCTCTTGCGCTTTGACCAGGCCGAGGATCTCGGTGCGGAAGTCCTCGCGGCGATCGCTCCAACGCAAGCCACCACGGGCCACCAGTCCGAAGCGCAGGTGCACGCCCTCCACCCGAGGTGAGTATGTCCAGATTTCGAACTTGGGAACCGGCACCGGCATGTCCGGGATCTTCCGCGGCTCGAGCTTGAAGGCGACCGAGCAACGTTCGTCACCCGTAAGCGAGATCGCGTAGAAGTTCGTCCGTACCATTGCTCGCATCAGGTCTGCGAACTGTCGCAAGATGCGATCGGCGTCCAGGCTCGCCACGATCTCAAGGGCTTGTTCGATTCGCTCGCTCATTCGCTCTTGCGCAATATCCCGATCGTGCGGGTATTCGGGGTTGAAGCGGATCTCGAACAGCTCGACCAGCAAGCGCGCGATCTCGGCATGATCGAGGACCACCTGCTCGATGTACCCCTGCCCGAAGGTGGAGCCGATCTGGCGCATGTATCGGGCGTAGGCGCGCAGGATCATCGCCCCACGCCATTCCATGCCGGCGGTGACCACAAGGGTGTTGAAGGTGTCGGTGGCAGCCCGCCCGTCCCAGCACGCGTTGAAGGCGTCGGCGAACCTTTGGGCGAGGGACTCGTATTCGGGGATCGTTCCGGCGGGAAGGACCACGCCGAAGTCGAGGACCCACGCAGATGGCCGATCCTTGCGCCGCAGTTGGTAGGGGTGTTCGTCAAGAACATCCAGCCCCAGGCGCTGCAAAATCGGCAACACCTTGGTTAACGGCATCGCTTGGCCAACCCGCATCACCTTGAAGCGCATCTCACGCGAATCAGAGACCATGGGCGCGTAAAGCCGAACAGAGATCTCACCCGGTTCGAGGCCTTCGATGATCAACGTGTCGTTGACCCCGGTTCCCGGTTCGAAGTCCTCCTTAAAGGCCTCGGGAAATGCGTCGTCGTAAATCTTCAGCAGCGCCGGCGCATCAACGTCGCCAACCCGCTCAACGAGTTGGCGTGCGTACTCATCCGTCCACGAGCGCGTGGCCGCGACGACTCGGTCATTCAGTTCGTCGTGGTCATACGCGGGGATGCCCTGCCCCACCGGAACGTGCACCACGTAATGGAGTCGAGCGAGCACCGATTCGGATACGCGAGCCGTGAACTCAACGGACGTAGCACCGAAGGTCTCGCTCAAAATAGACTCAATCTTGAGCCGAACACCCGTGGTGTAGCGATCGCGCGGGAGATAGACCAGACATGAAAGAAAGCGGCCGTAGTCATCGGGGCGCACATACAGACGCGTCTGGCGGCGTTCCTGCAGATGCATGACCGACTCGGCGATCTGCGCGAGCTGCTCAGGGTGGATCTGGAATAACTCATCGCGCGGATAGGTCTCCATGAACTGCAGGAGGTCTTTGGCGCTGTGCGAACCGGGCACGAAGTCCAGCGCCCGCATCACGTAGTCGAGTTTGTCTCGCAGCACCGGCACATCGGCAACACTGTGCGTGTAGGCAGATGCGGCGTACAAGCCCAGGAATCGGCGCTCCCCGATCACCGTTCCACTGGCATCAAACTTCTTGATCCCGATGTAGTCCATGTAGGCCGAGCGATGGACCGTTGACCGAGAGTTCGCCTTGCTGAGGACCAGAAGGTGTGTTTCCCGTGCTTTCGCCCGGACAGTTGCCGGCAAGATCGCAAAACTCAGAGACACTGCATCGTCATCGCCATGCTCTTGGCGCAGGATGCCTAGGCCACTGTCCGGAACCGGGCGCAGCGCATCTTCGCCATCCACGGTGATGAGGTCGTATTCCCGGTAACCGAGGAAGGTCAGGTTGTTGGCAGCCAGCCACTCCAGGAGGGCTCGGGTCTCGGCAACCTCGTGCTGCTCCACCCCCACCGGTGGATGGTGGACTAACTCGCGGGCGATGCGCTCGGCCTGATCGCGCATCGGATGCCAATCGATAACGGCCTTGCGAACGTCAGCGAGTACTCGCCGGGTGGAATTGATGAGCGGCTCGAGATCGTCCGACACGAAATCTCGCTCCACCTCGATGCGCATCCAGGACTCGATGAGAGTTCCCGTGGGTGCTTCATCGATGTCGATATCAAGGATCTCGATGAGTTGACCTTCAGCGTCACGCTTCACGGCCAACTGCGGGTGCACGATCAGGTGAACGTTGCGACCGCTGTGGACAAGGTTCGCGGTGACCGAGTCAACCAGGAACGGCATGTCGTCTGTGACGATTTCGATGACCGCGTACCCAACACCGGGCACCTCGGGAGTCCATCCTCGAACGAGCGCCTGCCCAGGCTCTCGAACACTCGCCCACTGGCGCATGCGATCGACGTCGTCGATCATCTCTATGACGTTGTGGCCGGAAATGTCTTCGTCTGAGAGATACCGATAGAACCGAGCTGCAAGGGCGCGTTGTTCAGCGGGGATGCCATCGAGCGCCGAACGCCACGCGGGAACCACGATGTCCACCACGGATATCGCCCCTCAGCGATGAGCGCGCCACGCCGTTGTGACGCTTTGTCCTACGGTAGTCCGGTACGGCTCAGGTGAGAAGGACTACTCGGATCGGAGCACGCGATGGCCAAGGAATTCACCTACAAGCAATCTTTCGGTTCCGATCCAGTAGCCGTTTTCACCATGCTGCGCGACCCGGCATATGTTCAAGCCAAATGCGCGGCAACCGGGTCACTCGAGACCACGGTCGATGTTTCCGAAGCAGCCGATGGATCGGTGACCATCACATCCACTCGGGTATTGCCCGCCGAGGTGCCGGCCGCCGCCAAGAAGTTCGTGGGCGAGACCATCTCGGCAACAGAGACCCAGGTGTGGTCGGCGCCAGGCACCGACGGTTCGCGGACCGCGGAAGTCACAGTGGACTTCAGTGGGCCCCTGTCATTCTCCGGGCGACTGGCACTTCGGCCCTTCGGGCATGGAAGTGAAGTGGTGACCGAGGGGTCCTTCAAAGCGTCGGTGCCATTCGTGGGCGGAACAATCGAATCGGTCGCTGCTGACCAAACCGCGCGCTACTTGGGAGCCGAGGAGAGGGTGGCGGCGGAGTGGATGCGCGACTGCGACTAAGTGGAGCAAAGGGGCACGCGACTGATCAGGAGCAAAGGGGCACGCGACTAGCCGGCGACGGCTTGGTCGAACTGCTGGTGCCAGGCGCGAGCGCTAGTGCGTAGCGAAGTGTCGAGAACGAGTTCGCGCCGGCGTGAATCCATGAGATTCGCGCCGATGGCTTCGAGGTCTTGCGGTCCGGGTCCGAGTGCGTAGACGGATGCTCCGGCTGCTCGAACGAGGGCCATCTCATCGCGGCAGACTTTGGTGACCTGCGAGCGCCATCGGCGCTCGAGCCGGGCTTGAATACCTGTGGGGGAATCGGATTCGAAGGACACCATGGGCGCGATCACGTAGACCTCGTCCACTCCGGTGTGGGCGAGAACATCGACCGACGTCGCGGAGACGGCACCACCGTCGATGTAAGTGCGCCCGCCGATATCGACCGGCGAGAACCAGCCGGGTATCGCACAGGAAGCCATAACCGCGCTGGCCAGCGGAGCTACGGGGGCACCCGGGCGACCGAACACCACGCGGTGGCCGTCGGAGTAATCGGTAGCGACCACCCACAGATTCGGGTGATCGGACCACTCACCGAACGGCGTCACCGCATCGATCAAATGTCCGATGCGCTCGAGGGATCGGCCGCCTTCGGGCAAGAACGCTGAGAGCACTGCGGTGGCGGGCAGCTGTCCGAAGTTGCGCAGGCTGGAACGAATAAGTGCCGGTGAACCTGGACCGCGGAGTTTGGGAAGCCCTGGCCTGTTACCTCCCGTGGCTCGATCGGGATCCCATTCGTAGCCGGCGAGCGGACCGGTAGTCACGTGCCGGTCCTTGTAGTGCGTGATGAGTTCCTCGATGCTCGCCCCACTGGCCACGAGTGCCGCGAGCACCGAACCGGCGCTGGTGCCGACGATGATGTCGACATCCTTCGGATTCAGACCCGTGACGTCCTGCCACGCCGATAGCGCCCCCACTGCCCACGTTCCACCGAGCACTCCCCCGCCACCGAAGACCAAAGCCCGGCGCGGAGTTCGCTTTCGAGTGTTCTCTCGCATTACGCGCTAACTCGCATCCGCGTGCCCAGGAATGATGCGCAGACCAGTTTCCTTCGCTGCAGCTTCCTTGAGTTCATTCAACGATGCAGCAAGAGCCTCGACTATGACTTCGACGTCGGCCAACGCATCACGGTCGGCGGTCAAGCCGATATAGATACATCCCTGGTAAGAGGTGAGTCCAATGCCAAGGGCCTGGCCGTGGACGAGCGGCGAGAACGGATAGGCCTCGATCATCTCGCTGCCTGCTGCGTAAAGCGGACGCTGCGGCCCAGGCACATTGATGATGGAGACGTTGTACGCGCGCTGGGACAACGTGGCGCCCACCCGCGAACCAAGTGCATGCAGCGTGGGAGGGCCGAAACCTGCTGCGCCAGCCAACGCTTCTGCTGCGACGAACCGCTCCTTGGAGCGAAGGTCGCGCATATGGAAGGCGATCTGATGCAAACGCACGATCGGATCGGCTTCACCCACAGGCAGATCGATCAAATAGGCACCCACCTCACCGGTGATCACCGGATCACGACGAGAGGCGGAATCGACCTGAATGCTGACGGGAACAAGCGCACGCAAAGTGGCGGAGGAATCAAGGACGCGCCCTCGACTCATGAGCCAATCCCGCAGTGCACCCGTCACAACGGTCAGGACTACATCGTTGACGGTGCCCACGCTCGAACCGCGAACCTCGCGAAGGTCCGCAAGCGAGAGCCGCGTGGTGGCGAATCGTCGCTGGGCACCGATGCGCGTATTCAGCGGACTATCGATCGGCGCACGCACGATCGATGCGATGGTGCGCACTACATCCATACCAGTGTCTTTGACCCACGAGCCGAAGGCTTCTGCGGCAGCCCCGGCATCCTTCACTGCGCTGGTTGCCACGTCCCACGCGACTGTTGGGCGGGTCGCCACACTGGTGAGCGCCGCTGCCACGAGTTCCACATCACTGGGTTCGGGACGAGGGCTCCACGCATCTGGGGTATCCGGAGCGGCCTCAGGGCTCGCGTCGAGCATGACCTGCGCGATGTCGATTGCGCCGGTGCCATCGACGAGCACCTGGTGGCTCTTGGTGACAACCGCGAAGCACCCATCCTCGAGGCCCTCTATCAAGTACATCTCCCACAGCGGGCGACTGCGATCCAGCGGACGAGCCATGAGCCGTGCCACGAGTTCGTCGAGCTGGGCCCGCGTTCCCGGGTTCGGCAGGGCCGATCGGCGTACATGGAAGGTGACGTCGAAATTCGCATCGTCGACCCAAACCGGGCGAGACAACCCCCAGGGCACTTCGCGCAGACGCTGGCGGTAGCGCGGGACGTGGGCGATCCGATTGCGGATGAGGCGAACCAGGCGCTCGTGATCGAAGCCACCGGCCGGCGGCCGGAAGATCGCCACCCCGCCCACGTTCCGAGGCGTGGCGGCGTCTTCGGCGAACCAGATCGCGGCATCGATCGCATCCAGCCGATCCATACGCAACTCCTACTCCCGAGTAACCACCAGTGTGACACGCACGGGCTACCCACGCGGGCACCTACAAAACCCCGTAGTCTGTTCGTTATGCGCTTCCCCGCTCCCTTCACGGCCGGCATCGCGGCCCCCATCGCAGTTGGCGGTTTGCTCGCCGGAATGCTGGCCTTCGGCGCGCCCCAGGCGTTGGCCGCAGGAGATGCCCCGGCCTCGACGGGTAGCTCGACGGGTGCCTCGACGGCGTCCGAAATCCGCAAGACCGCGGTACCGGTACCACCGCGCAAGGTCAAGAAGCCGATAGCCGCAACCCGCAGCACCAAGGCCAAGAACGTCCCCGAGCGCCCGATGGATGGCCAGACCGGTCGGCGCATCGTCTACGACAAGTCCTTGATGACCGTGTGGGTGATGGATAAGAACGACGAGGTCGTGTACCGCTTCCCGATCGTCGGACGCTGGGACCGCCCTGTTGCCGGTGAATACACGATTTACTCCAAGTCCGATCGCAGCGGCAACCCCAACTCACGGGTGACCTTCGATCACATGACGCGCTTTGCCTACGGAAACGACGGCAAGACGCCCATCGGTTTTCACAGCATCCCGATCTACTACGACGGCCGGATGATGCACGGCATCGATCAACTCGGCCTGCCGATTGCCACCGGTGGCTGCGTGCGCATGCATGAAGACGACGCCGAAGCGCTGTACGAGTGGTCGAAGATCGGTGACCGCGTGGTCGTTCTTGCATCACCCTGATCGAGCTTCACGCTTGTAGTCGCTAGGCGGCCACCGAATTTCCTAACGTGGACAACGATCGACGCAACTTCTTGGTTGCTGCCACCTCCCACAGCAGGGATCCGTTGCGTCGACACGTGGACACAGCCCCATCCTCAGGCACCGTGTGGACGGGAACATTGATGCCCGTCTCGGTAAGTACCTCGGCGACGTGATTTCCAGCGCGAGCGTCTCGCTTCGATGACCGATTCACCGCCACACTCACGCGAGAGTGCTCGATGAGGCGCATTACCAGGGGCAAATCAGCCGACAATCGCAGCACACTAACCGCATCCGGTTGCGTGACGACCACAACGCAATCACTGAGGTGGAGGGCAGACCGGGTTACCCCATCGCGGCTCGGCATGCCAGTCGTCAAGGCGTCGTCGAATCCCTCCACGTTGAGAAGTGGATTGGTGTCGATGACAACCCGATCGAAGTTCTCCGCACACAAGCGAGCCACTCGCTCGAAGGACGCCGGACGAAGCTGATGCCAGCGGTCCGCAGATCCGACACCACTCATCAACCACAGTCGATCGTCGAGTCGCCGGCACGCCGACCCCAGTGATCGGATGTCGAGTGCTCCCTGATCGGCGTAGCGCGATGCCACGAGCACCCCGCTCACGTCTTCGGTCATTCCCACCAAGAGGGCAAGCGATGGTCCGATCAAGTCTGCATCGATCAGGCACACCCGATCACCGGACCGGGACCATGCCTCCGCCAACCCCAAGGCGATCGTGCTGCGCCCCGGCGCACCCGCGGGTCCATAGACAACGGTGAGGCGGGAAGCACCACCCATGGTCGATTGCGGGTCCGGGGACTTCTCGTGCTCGGGTAACACGGGCCTGTGTGCGCTCTGCTTCTGAGCGCTGAGCTCGGTCGTGAGTCGGTCCAGCACATCGGGGTCACTGAGCAACACGACACTGTCGATCCCCCAGTTGCGCACACGAACGGCCGCATCCTGGTCAGATGCCAGCGCGATGACGATCCGCTCCCGCAATCCCGGTATGGCCGCGACGGTATCCGCACTCAAGCGGGGTGTGTCGGCATCAACCACCACGGCGGCGTGCGGCTCGATACTTGCCGCAGCGAGCACATCAACCGCTTCCAGACAGCGACGCACAACGGTGAAGCCTCGTTGGGTCACCCCGGTGATCAAGTCGGTTTCAAGTCGATTTCCCGGGGTGCACCAGATGACGCGAGTCACGACCCCACTCACGACGCGATTCCCGATGACAGGCTTTGACTCAACGCAGGGACGGAGACCAGATCAATAACACCGGCCCGGGACGCTTGAACCAAGGACGCGACATCAGCCGGTGCCACGCGAACCACCACCGCAAGTCTGCTGCCCATCGAATCAGCTGAGACGAGTTCCACCAACACGTTCTCCAGCACCAGACTTGGCCCGCTCGCCACATCTGCTGACGCAACCGGTCCACTCATCGGGTTGTCACTGGGCGTACTCCACACGTCCACGCGATCACCGGCGGCTAAGTCGATGGGTGCGTGCAACGGATCGACTCCGATCGTGACGATCCGAGTGGGGCCGCCGGATACATCTTCGAGTGCCGACCGCGGTATCAATTCACCTTCGGCGATGGGAAAGCGCAGTTGTCCCGCGGGCTGTTCATCCACGGGCAGGTAGTCGTCCGAGACCGAACCCAGGGCGACGGTGACCGGCTGGAGGTGCAACGCGGGCGCACCGGCAGAGAGGTCACGCGATGCCTGCCAGACGGTGACGGTCGGAGCATCCTGAGACATCAGGTGCGCGCCGAAGAACATTGAGCCCACCACGAGCACCAGTCCAAGCCACAGCCGCACATCGGTGCGACGCGACGTGCGTATCCGGCTAGCTCGGGGCGGTGAAACCTCCACGCCTTTACCGCCATTACTGCCCGTCCGACGTGCACTGCTTGATCGGAATTTCCATGTCTTGAGAGAGAGCATGCAGTCAGGGTGCAGGAACGCAGCAACCGATGCGAATCGCTATCCACAGGCCGCCCACCACGTCACGACTTATCCACAGATCAGGGTCGTGGATCGAATTCGGGGAACTATTTGGGACCATGGGCGGGTGGAACCGCGTTTCTTGACCTTGGCTGATGTCGCAGAGACTTTGAACATCTCGGCCTCACAGACGTACGCGCTCGTTCGCTCAGGTGACCTGCCAGCAATCAAGGTCGGGGGTCGCGGCCAGTGGCGCGTGGAAGCAACGGTCCTCGAGGACTACATCCAGCGCATGTACGAGCAGACGCGGACGTTCATCGCCACGAACCCCGCCGACGACGTCACCGAAGTTCTGTAGCTACCTCCCACGCGGCCGGCAAGACCACCGAGTCGAGTCGATCCCACCGAATCGTCACCTCAACACAATCCGGACCCTCGCTCGTCAGCGACACATGATCCGCGCCCACCCAGGTCAAGCGACCTGTGAAGTGAGCGCCGCTCGATTCGATCTGAATCGACTCCCCCATCAGTTCCCGCATGATGGATCGCCACGTCACGGTGCGTGCACGTGGGGGCGTCGTCGTTCGTTCATCGTGAAGCACGCGAGGCAATGACGAGATACCAGCGATGGCGTTGACAGGAACCACACGTGGCCCGGGAGCCCGCAATACCAAGAAGTCCGCTCCGGTGAGCTCGACGATTCCGGTGATGCGCTCCCCACCACGAATGGTTATCGCGACCTGCGACCCAGGCTGCACGGCTGCCATCCGGTCGGCGAAGGTCACATCAGCCATCTCAGCGACCACGAGCCCGCGGGCCTCGAGGCGGATGTCAACGTCGTGGTCGGCCTGCACTGCTCCCACTGCTTCGGCCCACAGCGGGTGCGCAGGCCCTTGATCTGCTGCGCTTGCCATGGTGACGTCATTCCCCGCTCGAGACCCCGCCAAACCACCGGAGAAAGACTGATGTTTAGGGGCTCATCCGGGTGGGAACTACCCCCACGTCCGAAGGTCGAGTGCACGACCCCAGCGAGGACCTTGACAAGGCGTGATCGCCATGGGTGATAATGCCAAATAACAGCAAACTGCATCAAATGAAGGTAAAAATAGGTAAAGGGGTCGATCATGGAAACGGCACACGAGGCACTCGAGGCCATCGATGCAAACGAGGTATTCCACGAGCAGGTAGCGCAGCCACCGAAGTTGCGCGTCATCGATGGCGGACGAGCCGCGTCCGCTCCGCAGCAGATGGCGCTACCGCTCACCTGGCAGGTGGGCGGAATCCCCGCCGCGCCCACGGCACCGGGCTACCTGCGGGTGATCCGAGATGAGGACGAGCGAGCCGAGCTGGCCACCACAGCCGACGGTCGACCCCATCCGATCGCCTGGACCGCCCAGATCGCCCGCGCGGTCTATGAGGTCGCCCAGGGAGAACGGCCGGCCAGCCAACTGCGCAGACACGTGTCGCGAGAACAACTCGCCACACTGGCTATCCGTGGAACGTCCTACGCACGGCATCCCGCAGCCCGGTCATCGCATGGCATGTCGCGCCTACGGCAAGTGCGCGCGGTGCGTTGCTGCGTGGTGGCTCCAGGAATCATCGAAGCGTCAGCAGTCCTCGTCGGCGCCGCGCGTTCACACGCGGTTGCGTTACGTATGGAAGCTCGACCGGGAAGCTGGTTGGTAACTGCAGTCGACTTCCGGTGAGGTCGACCCGCGCGGTTAGCGCTTCTTCCTGCGGTTCTGGCGCTCGGCGCGACGTCGTTCGGCCCGTGAAGCATTGGGGTCCACTTCCACGATGCCTTCGTCGTCGGACTCCATCTCCCCGTGCATCACACCGCCGTCTTCATCCGGCGCCGAGTACTCCATGTGCTCGGGTCGGGTGGGCTCAAGACCCTTCGCTTGAATGGCCGGCGCCCCAGACGTCTGCTGAGCACCCGCGGCCACGGCCGCTGCGATGGCTAGTCCAGCATCGCTGTCGCTGGCGTCTTCGAGGACCTCGATCTGCTCGGCAACTTCTGGAGCTACCTGCGGCTTGACTTCGACTTCGACATTGAAGACGTAACCGACCGTTTCTTCCTTGATCGCGTCCATCATCGCCATGAACAAGTCGTAGCCCTCGCGCTGGTATTCCACGAGCGGATCACGCTGGGCCATCGCTCGCAGGCCGATGCCATCGCGCAGGTAATCCATTTCGTACAGATGCTCGCGCCACTTGCGGTCCAAGACGGTCAAGATGACGCGACGCTCGAGTTCGCGGGTTACTTCTTCGCCGAGCTCCTCTTCGCGTTTGTCGTACGCGCGTTGAGCATCATCGACGAGCATCTCGCGCAGGAAGTCGGCGCTCAGGCCTGGGCGCCCGCCGCCGGATTCTTCCTCGACGCCTTCAATCGTAAGCGAGACTGGATACAACTGCTGCAACGCAGTCCACAGTCTCTCCAGATCCCAGTCCTCGGGATACCCATCTGCCGTGGCTTCGTTGACGTAACTTTCGATCGTTTCGGTGATGAAGGACCGAACCTGCTCCTCGATGTCCTCACCTTGGAGAACTCGACGCCGCTCGTCGTAGATAACTAGACGTTGGCGATTCAGGACGTCGTCGTATTTCAAGACGTCCTTGCGAATCTCGAAGTTCTGCGCTTCCACCTGGGTTTGCGCTGAACGAATCGCGTTCGTGACCATTTTCGCTTCGATCGGGACGTCGTCGGGAACGTTGAAGCGACGCAAGAACGCATCGACCATATCCGCCTTGAACAACCGCATGAGGTCGTCCTCGAGTGAAAGGTAGAACTGCGATTCACCCGGGTCACCCTGGCGACCAGACCGACCACGCAACTGGTTGTCAATGCGACGAGATTCGTGGCGCTCCGTCGATAGGACGTACAGCCCACCGAGGCCAACCACTTCATCGTGCTCGGCCTTGACGGCCGCCTGCGCCTGCTCGAGCGCCGCCGGCCAAGCGGCTTCGTAGCCTTCCGGGTCCTCCACCGGGGACAAACCCTTTTGGGCAAGAGCCGCCGCAGCCATGAACTCCGGGTTGCCGCCGAGCATGATGTCGGTACCTCGACCAGCCATGTTGGTGGCGACGGTCACCGCGCCTCGTCGGCCCGCTTGAGCAACGATCGCGGCTTCGCGCTCGTGGTTCTTAGCGTTGAGAACCTCATGCGGCACACCGTTCTTCTTGAGCATCGCCGAAAGGTGCTCGGACTTCTCCACGCTGGTGGTGCCGATCAAGACCGGCTGGCCGGTCTTGTGGCGTTCGACAACGTCTTCGATCACGGAGTTGTACTTGGCGTCGCCGGTACGGAACACAAGGTCAGGCTGATCGATACGAACCATGGGACGGTTCGTGGGAATGGGCACCACACCGAGGTTGTAGATCTGGTTGAACTCGGCGGCTTCGGTCATCGCCGTGCCCGTCATGCCGGAAAGCTTGTTGTACAGGCGGAAGAAGTTCTGCAGAGTGACCGTGGCCAGCGTCTGGTTCTCGGCTTTGATCTCCACACCCTCTTTAGCCTCGATCGCCTGGTGGAGGCCCTCGTTGTAGCGGCGCCCCTTCAGGATGCGGCCAGTGTGTTCGTCAACGATCACCACTCCGCCGTCGAGGATGACGTAATCGCGATCCTTCTTGAAGAGTTCCTTGGCGCGGATGGCGTTGTTCAAGAAGCCGACGAGCGGGGTGTTGACGGTGTCGTAGAGGTTGTCGATGCCGAGTTGATCTTCGACCTTGTCGATTGCCGCCTCAAGCACGCCGACAGTGCGCTTCTTCTCATCGACTTCGTAATCGACGTCTTTCTCGAGCAAACGTGCGATGCGCGCGAACTCCGAATACCAGGCCGTTGGCTGATCAGCCGGACCACTGATGATCAACGGCGTGCGGGCTTCGTCCACCAGGATGGAGTCGACCTCATCGACCACTGCGAAGTTGTGGCCGCGCTGCACCAT
Organism: Actinomycetota bacterium; assembly: GCA_027729865.1. Classification (GTDB taxonomy): domain Bacteria; phylum Actinomycetota; class Actinomycetes; order S36-B12; family S36-B12; genus S36-B12. The sequence continues at coordinate 6,259 of JAQCBM010000009.1, read as the reverse complement.
TTCGGTCTTGGACCACGCCATGTTGTCGCGCAGGTAGTCGAATCCGAACTCGTTGTTGGTGCCGTAGGTGATATCGGCTGCGTAGGCCGCGCGGCGCTCAGCGGGGCTCATCTGACTGAGAATCACGCCCACCTCGAGGCCGAGGAATCGATGGATGCGACCCATCCACTCCGCATCGCGCTCGGCGAGGTAGTCGTTGACCGTCACAACGTGTACTCCGTCGCCGGAGATCGCGTTCAAGTACGAGGGAAGTGTGGCGACGAGGGTCTTACCTTCACCGGTTCGCATTTCGGCGATGTTGCCCATATGTAGGGCGGCGCCACCCATGACCTGGACGTCGTAGTGGCGCTGGCCGAGAGTGCGCCGAGCAGCCTCGCGCACGGTGGCGAAAGCTTCCGGCATGAGGTCGTCGAGGCTCTCGCCCTCGGCATAGCGCGCCTTGAACTCATCGGTCAGGGCCCGCAGTTCCTCGTCGGTCAAGGAGACGTAGTCGTCCTCAATCGCGTTGACGGCCTTGGCAACCGCCTCAAGCTTGCGAAGGGTCTTGCCCTCACCGGCTCGCAGGACCTTGTCCAGCATTCCCACGTTGCGACCTTTCGACGCTGCCGCGTGTGCGCGGCCTGTGATGGCGAGCACTAAGCGCCCGCTGACCTTGCCGGATCTTCCGAAAATGCCCCTCGGAGACCTAGCTCGGCCATCGTAGACGCCGCTGGGACACTGGTCCGCATGGCGTCCGATCCAGCGGTGACCTTGAGTGATGGGCAGGTCAGCTGCGAGCCGCTACCCTCCGCCGCCGCTTACCCAGCGAGCCTTTCCTGGCGGACCTTGCGGCTATCCACCCGCGCCGAACTCGGACGGGTCCACTTACGACTTGAGCCGAACGAGGAACCTTTCACTCGTGCCCGCATCGACGTCGACATCGATGCTGGCGCCACCACCGCCGCCGTCCAGAGCCTTGCCCAGGCGGTGCGCTTGGTCAGCACCTGGGCATTCGCCACGTGGGACCTAGCAGTCATCACCTGGCTTGGACCTACCGATCCCACGCTGCGATCGGTCATCACCGGAGCAGGCTTTCGGGTGAATCCGCTGGCTCACCGGGCCGCGATCGACGGACCCTCGGGGTCACAGGATGCCTGGTACGGCGATCTCACTGCCCGCGATACTCGCGATGTCACCAGCCGACCACTCACCGTCCGCGAGCACCATGTACTGACCGGTATGGCCCGTGGGCGCTCGAACCAACAGATCGCCATCGATTTGGGCATCAGCGAGAACACCGTCAAGAACCACGTTCGATCGATACTCGAAGTTCTCCAGGCCTCTTCGCGAACCGCAGCAGTCATCGAGGCGCTGCGTACCGGCCTGGTCTCCATGGAGTTCGATCCGCGGTAGTCGCTCCGGTCTCGTCCGTCTACCGAATGCCGTACACAGGCGATGCGAGGACAATCCACAGATCGAAGAGCCTCGGGCTCAAATTCCCGATACGTCGGGCACGGTCAATCCATGCGAGAACTTGCCAACAGCATGATCGATCTCGTCCTAGGGCGCACCTGTGCTGGTTGCGATGAACCCGGCATAGGGCTGTGCGACGGCTGTACCCGTGCGCTGCAGCCACGAGTGCGCCTTCGGCGCGATCTCGATGTTGGTGACGTTGTGGAGGGATTACGAATCCCGGTGGTGTGCGCATTGGACTATCGAGGCATCGTCCGCCAAGTTCTCTATCGCTATAAAGATCACCGCATCCGTCAGCTCGCGGGCGTATTGGGCCCGGCTCTGGGCTTGTCCGTAGCCTTCGCAGCCGATCGCGCGGGTGTGCCTGCTCGTGTCGCTTTGCTGACCCCCATGCCGACCCGACGCGACAGCCTTAGGCGACGCGGTTTCGACGCCACCGCCCTGCTTGCCAACGAAGCTAGTAAGCACGTCGCTACGTCAGGCATTCGCCACTTGCTGGTGGACACCCGTACCGGCGGCGCAGCCAAGCACGTGGGCGCCTTCGAGCGAGAACTACGCGCGATCGATGCTTTTCGCGTCCGACGAGAGCGTGCGCTGCCAACGAAACCGGTCATCCTGGTCGATGACATCGTGACAACTGGCTCCACCACCAAGGAAGCGGTGGAGACGTTGCTGATGGCAGGTGTTCAGGTGGTGGCGGTGGCGACGGTTGCCGGAACTCCCTGATTCCGGACTTGAAACGATCGCGCGTTTAGCCGGGGTATGTGGGCGATGTCGCATTCACTCGGCCCGACCAGGTGCCCGTCGTGTTGTCGTAGACCACGCCATCTGCAGCGGACACAAGCGTGGGCAAACCCGGCGCCGCCGCGACGGATAGTGGACCTTCAGGTGCACCCTGGGCAGTGAGGGAGCCGCGACCGACATTGATTTCGAAGACCTGCAGTGAACCGGCGCTCTCACTTCCCAATACAGCCAGCGAATCGGCGCTCGACCACGCAACATCCACAGCCTCGACGAGGCGTGATTCCACGCGGATCGGCTCTTGAACGCTTATGCCCACGCGTGCGGTCGCGGAGGCGCGAACAACCCTCGCAAGCAATACGTAGGAACGTTGCCCGCTCACCACCAGCAATGCAGCTCGGGTGCCATCGCGGGACGGCACGGCGGCCGTCAAAACGTCGGCCTCACTCAAGCCAGTCACATCTATCGCAAAAGCTCGCCCTGAAGGCGAATACAAAGCAAGCGTTCCGGCGTCGTCGACTGCCCACACGTTCACATCACCGTCGTAGGCCAGGCTCACAGGCGAAGGCAGTTCATCGAACTCAAAGAGCGAGGAGCCCACGGCGATCGCGCCGGACCAGACCTGACCATCGACGTCCACGCCCGCGATCCGAGATGCGTCGTGGGATACGGCGATGTCGGCCAACAGCGGTTCGCGCGTTCCGGCCTGGCCGGCGATGGGGATGGTGCCGTCGTCGGTGAGTTGACGAACACCGATGGTGGATGCGACGTAAGCCGCCGCGTTCAGCGGCAAGCCGGCTGGATCCACCTCGGGCCACGCATCGCGCGACTGCGGATTGCCTACACCCGGTACGAAGAACGGTTGACCCGCGGCGGTGACGTCCACGGCCTGGACGTCGGGCAGTTGCCGCAATGTCCACACCAACTGCTGGGACAGCGCTCGCCGAGCGGCATCGTCGGCCAATTGAACCGATGAACTCAAGTCGACCCGAGCAACGCCACCATCGACGAGCACCGCATCGATGTTTAGATCCACGCCATCAGGGAACCCAGTTCGCACCGCTGGGCGTAACCAGTCATTGGGGCCCTCCAGTAGCCGTCGAACCAACGTGGTGGCAAGGCCTGGACCCACGACCGGCAACATGCGTGCGTCGGGAACCAAGATCTCGAACGTGGGGTTGAAGAAGTACAGGGCGTAGGAACGGAAAGCCCGATCAACATCGGTTTGGGACAACAACAACCCATTGGGTAAGCCGTCGATACGCAGACCCGCGTCAGTTTCGATGATTCGGAAGGTGGCTATTGCTTCGGTACCGGGTGCATCGACTTCGTAGCGACCATTGGTCGCAATGCGTCCGACCTGGGTGGCCCGCACCTGCACACTGGGGCCGCTCTCGGTGAGAGCGGGTGCACCCTCGTACACCACCACCCTCGATGAACTGTTCCAACGCTCACTCGCCTGCGCCGTGAGGTATTCACGAGCCACCGCATGGTTGCCGTCGAACGATGCGCTGGCTTCCAGGAATCCCTGGACGACCTGCGTGGCTGTCATACCCGGACTCGGAGGCCGGGCGATAACGCGAATGAATTGATCGACGTTGCTCCCGGTCACCTGCGCGCCTTGTTGGATGGGGCCAGAGGTGGGCACCTGCGCCGTGAATGCCTGCGGCACGCTGGCGATACTTCCGCAGCCGCTGAGCAGCACTGCGCTGGCAGCAAGTGCCACTAGCCGCCTCATCGCTGGTCCTTGCGATCAACGTTCACCGTCATGACGAGTGATTCATCTATTCGAGAGGCCCGTTCGTCCGGTCGCACCGATGGTCGTTCACGCGAGAACGCACCATCGGAGTCGTGCCGGTCTTCGCCCGGATCCACGTCAACGCTCTCATCCGACAGGGGCAGCACCGCGTGATCCACCGAACCACCGGCAACTCGAGGCAACGTCAACCGGAAGCACGCGCCGGCACCCGGCTCACCCCAGGCTTCGAGCCAACCACCGTGCAATCGCGCGTCTTCCAGTGCGATCGCCAGCCCAAGGCCGGTTCCACCGGTAGTGCGTGCCCGCGCGGGGTCCGCTCGCCAGAAACGATTGAAGACCAGTGCGGCTTCTCCCGGCCGCAATCCCACACCGAAGTCGCGCACCGTCAGCGTGACAACGTCGCTATCTCCTGCGAGCTCCACCAACACACCCTGGTCATTGCCGTGCTCGATGGCGTTGTCGATCAAATTTCGCACGATCCGATCGATACGACGTGCATCGCACACGGCTGAGCATGGACGTTCATAGGCGGCGAAGCGAACGCGCATGTTGTGGCTATCGGCGAGCGGCTCGCTGCCATCAATAACACGCTGCACGAGTGGCACCAGGTCAACCGAATCGCTATCAAGCTTTGCAGCGCCGGCATCGAAGCGAGAAATCTCCAACAAGTCAGCTAAGAGAGCTTCGAAACGGTCCAACTGGTTTTGCAGAAGTTCAGCGGAACGCGACACCGATGGTGTGAGCGAGTCTCGGGATTCGAACAGGACGTCGGCGGCCATGCGAATCGTGGTCAGCGGTGTGCGCAACTCGTGCGAAACGTCGGAAACGAATCGCTGCTGCACACGGGAGAGTTCTTCCAGTTGGGTGATTTGCGCATCGATGCTTTCGGCCATCTCATTGAACGACCGCGCCAGTTGCGCCAGATCGTCCTCGCGCTTGACCGGGATCCGCTCGTCAAGGTTGCCCGAGGACAAGCGCTCGGCGGTTCGCGCCGCTGCCCGAACCGGCAGCACCACTTGTCTGGTCACGATGTACGCAACCACGCCGAGCAGGGCAACCAGCACTACCCCTGCAGCAAGGATGGATCCGCGCACCAGGTCCAGAGTCTGCTGTTCCTGCACCAAGGGAAACAGGTAGTACAGCTCATAGGGACCCACGGTGGGGATGGTGAGTGGCGCGCCTACCGCCAGGCCCGGAACCACTCGCCCATCGAGGAATCGAATCTCGGTGAAGGTCCACGATTGCCGCTGTGTGCTCGTGACAGCCTGGCGCAAGTCCGGTGGAACGCTGGTCACGGCAACTAGGTTGGTGCCGCGTTCGGGTGCTCCAGCATCTGATGAACTGGATAACAAGAGCACTTCGAATGTGGCGGGTGATCCGGCCCGCGTGGCCAACGATGTCACCACGCCATCCACCAACCGAGATGCAGATGGAGTGGAGGGCCCGGTGTCTGCGGCATCCAACAGTCGTTGCGCTTCGCCTAAGCCGGCCGTTGCTTCACCGACAGCGCTGCGCTCTTTGGCCTCCAAGAGTCCGGTGGTAACGCGCGACAGCAGTAGGAACCCCAAGGCGCCGACCACCACGATCGAGAGTACGAGCGTGGTGCTTGTTACTCGAATGAAGAGCGAACGGCGCCACAGCCGTCGGATGGCGCGGGGAAGGAAGAGCAGGACGCGGGACATGACCGCGCTCAGACTGTGCCGGCCTTGTATCCGACTCCTCGCACAGTGAGGACGATCTCCGGAGCTTCGGGGTCGTGTTCGATCTTGGCCCGCAGCCGCTGCACGTGGACGTTCACCAAGCGAGTGTCTGCAGCGTGCCGATACCCCCACACTTCCTGCAGGAGCGCTTCGCGGGTGAATACCTGACCAGGCTTCTTCGCCAAGCATGCAAGAAGATCGAACTCAAGGGGCGTGAGAGTCAGGACCTCGGTGCCACGGCGAACGGTGTGTCCGCTGATGTCGATCGTCAAATCACTGATCGTCAGTACCTGAGCACCGATGTCGTCTGTTCGACGGATTCGCGCACGAATGCGCGCAACGAGTTCCTTGGGCTTGAAGGGCTTGACGATGTAATCATCCGCACCAGATTCGAGTCCGACCACCACATCGACGGTGTCGGACTTCGCCGTCAACATGACGATCGGGGTACCGGACTCCGCCCGGATAGCGCGACAGACGTCGATGCCGTCCATCCCCGGAAGCATCAGATCCAACAACACGACGTCGGGCTTCGATGCCCGGAATGCATCGACCGCTGTACTGCCGTCGCCGCAGAAAACGGGCTCGAATCCCTCACCGCGCAAGA
>JAQCBM010000008.1 GCA_027729865.1 Actinomycetota bacterium | reverse complement strand
GGGCGGCAGCAGTGATGCCCCCCTTTACCTTTCGCGGTCACCCCCCCGCCTTGGCCCAGATCCCGGTGGGCCAAGGCGGCACTCGAAGGGTGCCTTAACTAGTCACTCGTTCGACGAAGTCCACTAGCTCTTCTGGGTGTGTATTGAAGTACTGGTAGGCGTCGAATCGTGCGTCCGAGCCGAACGGAATCTCCTGATCGGAGCCGATCCACACGATGTCATGTTCTGTCGGTGTTGCGTCCATGATCTTCTGGATGTCGTTTTGCCCGGTCTCTTCATCGAAGGTGTACACGTCCTTCTCCACTTGTGCATAGAGCACTGGGACCGTGACACTCGGGACGTAATTGACCGTGTCAGCGAAACCGAACCCATATTTGTCCTGCTGCACTCTCAGCACGTCATCCACCAGGTTGAGTCCGAAGGCATTCGCTCGGATGTAGCGGTCGGAGAAGTCGTAGGACAAAGTCGGCTGGTTCGCAATCACACCCTTGATCTGCGGATTGGCAAATAACTCCGGTTCTTCCTGGAACGCGAGGAAGGTCGCATTCGCCCCCATGCATTGGCTGAGAAGGACGATGTCATCATTGCCGAACTCCGGACTATCGAGGACGTACCGCAGGGATGCGGCCACGTCCTGCCACTCGAGAACTCCCACTCCAACGGGTGTTTCGGTACCGATGGCTGCTGATCCGATGCCTCCATCGCTGTCGCCTTGCCCCCGAAAGTCGTAGGTGACGATGTTGTATCCGGCGTCATGGAGATGTTTGACCATGGGCAGGAACTCGGCCTCGACGCCGTCTAGGCCCTCTTCCGATCCGTACCTAGTGGTGAGAAGGGGGTGGTTGACGATCACCGTCTTGCCGGATGGCGTTGCTGCGGGGATCTCCCACGCACTCAGGCGGACGTTGTCGGCTGTAGTGATGTCCACATCGCGGTACTCCATGCCGTAGTCAGCTGGCGTCTTCGGATTTTCCAACCGCTCCGGAGCTACTCTCGATTCGACTATTCGTTCGGCCAGGAACTGGTTGCGTACGTTGAACGGGTTGGCGAGAACGACCAAAGCGCCGATCGCCACAACCACCCCTAATCCCAGCAATATCCACCTTGCTATCGCCATGTGGCCACCGTCCTTCCGGTGGTCGACCCGTTCGACCGCTCTTCGCGGATCGGGGAATGCAGGTGTTCGGAATTCGACGTGGGTACGGGCACTGTGACTCCTAGGTGGGTAACTGAGCACTGCTTAGTTTTACCTTAGCATTGCTTAGCGACTTGGAGGACTCACCCGTAGGAGACCGCCCACCAGAACAACGCCCCAGCCGATGTCGCCTTGGACTTGCCCATGAATCACGTCGGCAATGAACCCAACGTCGGGGCGGCGCAAGTTGAACGATCTGCTTCGTCGCTACTCAAGCACCCTCGGAAAGGTGGCCATCGAGATAACGGGTCTAGCAGCAAAGCGTTCCTTCCTGGTCTGCGCCCAGCACACGCCCAGTTGAAGCACAGATTCGCGGTTGTCGTCCGAGATAGTCTCCTCGCCGCGCTGTTATCCGGGGTTAGACGACACAGCAGGAGGGACCAATTTGAGTCATCGGTAGACAGAGCAGTATGGGCGCCGTCTTGCCCACGGGAATGTGGGCGGCATTGCTCCCTATGTTCGCCGATTCACTACCGAGATCGTCCCGGAAGATTAAAGCGGCCAGGTAGAAAGGGTGCTCGTGAACTTGTAAGTCCTGGCGCCGTGCATCAGGGACGCAGGCAAACCATGGAGGGGTCGAGCTCGGCCACGGACGTCACACCCATGAGCTGCATCGTCGTTTTGATCTCCTTCTGCAGAATTTCGAGGACTCGCACAACTCCGTCGTACCCGCCTGCCATGAGTCCATAGAGGTATGCGCGGCCCACGAGCGTGCCTTGAGCGCCGAATGCCAGCGCAGCAACGATGTCGGTTCCCGACGTGATGCCGCCATCGATATAGACCTCAATTTCCGACCCAACCGCGCGCACCACTTCCGGAAGTACTTCCAGGGGGACATTTCCCTTGTCTAGTTGCCGTCCGCCATGGTTGGACAGAACGACGGCATCCACACCGAGGTCACGAACCAATCGAGCATCCTCCACGCTCTGCACGCCCTTGACCATGAGAGACCCATTCCAGTTGTCACGGATCCAACTGATCTCGGCGCTCGTGATGCCTGGATCGAACACACGCGTAAGCAGATCGCCAACGGTTCCGCCGGTACTGGTCAATGTGGCGAACTCGAGCGGCTCAGTTGTCAAGACGTTCAACCACCATCGCGGGTGGGTGGCCATATCTGCGATCGTGCGAACAGATAACGAAGGCGGAATCGTCAGTCCATCGCGAATCTCCCTGCGGCGGATACCGCCTACCGCTGTGTCGACAGTCAATATGAGGGTGTCATATCCAGATGCCTGAGCCCGATGCATGAGCTGCTCAGCTCGTTCACGTTCCCTGGAAACATACAACTGGAACCAGCGACGAACACCCGGGCGAGCTTGGGCAAGATCCTCGATACTGGTCGTGCCCAGCGTGGACAGGCCGTACGCCAGGCCGAATCTCTCTGCTGCTTGCGCCACCGCAGGCTCGCCTGCATAGTGCATCATTCGCGTGAAACCGGTCGGAGCCAGCGCGAAAGGCAGCGCATTGGGCTCGCCGAGCATCGTCACATCGAGACTGATCTCTGAGACATTTCGCATCACCCGAGGTGTGAACTGCACTCGGGCATATACATCACGGCTCCGATTGAGCGTGGATTCGCTCATTGCCGCTCCGTCGGTGTAGTCGAACACCGCACGAGGTACGCGAGCCTTCGCGAGCAGTCGAATATCGGCAACGCTCGCGCACCTAGCGAGCCGTCGTTGGAGCCGGGTTTGCGATCGATCCGGACGCCCGATCAAGGGCAGAACCTCTGAGGGGCGAGGCAGTCGACGTTGCACCATCAGATCTCCCAACCCTGCAATCCAGCAAATTCGCGCCAACGCTCCCGGTTTCCCGACGGGGTCTTCCTACGAATCTCCGTCATATCGGCGATCGCCTTTCTGGCTTCGGAAATGCCTGTGAATTCACCGAGGACGCACCATTGCACCGCGGCATTCCCCAGCGATGCCGCCTCCACAGGACCCGCGATGACCTCTTTGTCAGTCGCGTCCGCCAGCCACTGCATGAGGAAGTCGATCCGCGAAGCTCCCCCCACGACATGAAGCACCGGACGTGGTCTTTCGCTGATGGCCTCAATTGCTGTGATTTGTGATGCCAGGCGCGCGACGAGCGAATCAAGGAGGATCCGCACCAAAGCCGCCCGGTCCTCCGGCAATCGCCCCGTGATCTTGTCTTTGATGCCTGCTGGTGTCTGGCCGGGCGATGCCAACTCCGGGTGATCGACGTCGATGATTCCCAGGAAACCGGGTGAATCAGCTGCTTGACCAAGGAGCACTGCGGGATCTATGGCTGCGCCGTTGGTCGCTTCCCAGGAACGCCGGCATTCCTCGAACAACCACATGCCCACAACATTTCGAAGGCAACGTACGGTCCCTTCAACGCCTAGTTCGTGAGTCAGATTGATCTCAGCCGAACGCGGATTCGGATCGGCGACGGTGGATTCGTAGCCCACGAGTGCCCAAGTGCCGAGCGATACCACCATCGCATCTTCTCTGTTCGCGATCGGCGTGCCAGCAAATGCACTCGCTGTGTCGTGCGTGGCCACGCTGATGACCGAAAGACTCTCAGTCTGGGGAATCCGGCTGTGGTCGATGAACCGTCCTGGCTCATGGACATCCGGGAGGAAGGCAGCTGGTATCCCCACGTGCGTCAAGAGATCCGGAGCCCAATTCCGCAACCTGGGATCCACGAGAGAGGTTGTCGAGGCATTGGTGATCTCTGTGCCGATAAATCCTGTGAGGTAGTGATTGATGAAGTCCGGCACGAGGAGCATCCGATTGTCAGCGCGCACCCGATTTGGATCCTCAGAGACAATCTGATAAATAGTGTTGATCGGCATGTCCTGTATGCCCGTGATGCGGTACTGATCTGCCCAGGACAATCGGTCTCGCACGATGGGGATTCCTTGTACGTGGTGTCCATCGCGGTAGGCATAGACAGGACCGATCTGCCTGCCGATCGGATCGATGACCGCGTAGTCCAGCGCCCACGTGTCGATCCCACATGCACGCGCCCCCTGGGTCGCGGCGAGCGCCAGACCCCGGGTCACTTCCGTCAGTAGATCGTCAATCGGCCACACCCATCGATCACCAAATGCAATGGGCCCGTTCCTGAACCGATGGATCTCGCGGGCTACGGGGACACCGTCTTCCAAGCAAGCGGCAAGTACACGGCCACTACTAGCGCCAATGTCTACCGCGGCAACGACTGTCATCTCTACCTCAAGAATGCAGAGGCAACACCGGAATCAACCGGCACGAGGAGCCCCGTGGTTCGGGAGAACTCATCAGAACACAAGGCGGCTACGGCTAGTGCGACATGTTCCGGTAGAACCTCACGCTTCAGAAGTGTTCGATTCGCGTAGAACTGACCCAACTCCTCTTCTTTGACCCCGTACACGGCGGCACGGTTAGCCCCCCAGCCGCTGGAAAAGATGCCCGATCCCCGCACGACACCATCGGGATTGACTCCATTGACTCGGATTCCGTACTCACCGAGTTCAGCGGCCAGTAGACGTACCTGGTGCGCCTGGGCTGCCTTAGTAGCGCTATAGGCGATATTGGATGGACCAGCGAAAATCGCGTTCTTGCTGGCGATGTAGACGATATCTCCTCCCATACCCTGCGCGATCATGCATCGAGCTGCCTCGCGGCTTACCAGGAAAGATCCGCGGGCCATCACATCATGCTGAATGTCCCAATCCTCCGCTGTGGTTTCCAGAAGGGGGCGCGATATGGATAGGCCCGCATTGTTCACTACAAGATCGACGCCACCGAATGCCAAGCACGCGCTCTCTAGAAGAGCTGCTACCTCGTGCTCATTGGACACGTCAGCACCCACTCCGACGGCGACATCAGGCCCTCCTAGGTCTCCGGCTACAGTCACGGCTCGACTCTCATCGAGGTCGGCAACGACGGCACAGGCGCCTTGCTCGGCCAGCGTCCGGGCGGTGGCGAGGCCGATTCCGCTAGCTCCCCCGGTCACGACGGCGATCCTCCCGGCGAGTCGCTTCGGCTTGGGGAGGCGCTTCAGTTTCGCCTCTTCCAGCAGCCAGTACTCGATACGGAATTTCTCCGACTCATCGATAGGCGCGTAGCTCGAGATCGCTTCCGCGCCACGCATGACATTGATGGCATTGATGTAGAACTCTCCAGCGACGCGTGCTGTTTGCTTGTTCGGCCCGAAGGAGAACATGCCTACGCCCGGAACCAACACGATCGCGGGGTCTGCGCCACGCATGGGTGGACTCTCCGCAGTGGCGTACTGCTTGTAGTAGCGCTCGTAATCTGTCCGGTACGCTTCGTGCAGCTGCTTCAGACGGCTGACAACCTCGTCGATCGGTGCGTCGGCTGGGAGATCGACCACCATCGGACGGACCTTGGTGCGCAGGAAGTGATCCGGGCAGGAGGTTCCCAACTCAGCCAGCCGAAACAGTTCGGCTCGACTAAGAAAGTCCAAGACCGCCGGACTGTCGTCGAAGTGTCCGATCATCCGCTTATCCGTGGATGCCAGGCCGCGAATGACCGGTGCCAACCGGGCCGCCCGGTGCCTGCGCACATCGTCCGGAAGCGCCTCTCGACCAGGTACCACCGGGCCGAAGGGTTCCGGTCGTCCGCGCCGAGCGATGAACGCCTCCGCCTCACGGATGATGCGAAGGGAATTCGCTTCACACTCTTCGCTCGAGGCTCCCCAGGCCGTTATGCCGTGACCACCCAGGATGCAGCCGATGGCCTGCGGGTGCGCACGCTGGATGTCCCTGATGTCCAGACCCAGCTGAAATCCTGGTCGTCGCCATGGCACCCACACCACCTCGTCGCCGAAGCATTCGCGGGTGAGCGCCTCACCATCAACGCTCGTTGCCAATGCGATCCCCGAATCCGGGTGCAGGTGATCGATGTGATCGACATCGACGAGTCCATGCATCGCGGTATCGATAGACGGCGCTGCGCCCCCGGAGCCATGAAGACAATAAGAGAAGGCGTCGACCATCTCGTCCTCGCGATCTACGCCGGGATAGGTGCCTACGAGAGCCCGTAGCCGGTCAAGCCTCAAGACGGACAGTCCCGCTTCCGTCAAGGTTCCCAAGTCCCCACCGGAGCCCTTGACCCACATCAATTCGACTTCCTCATCGGTTACCGGATCGACGTCCAGCCCTTTGGCCGATGTGTTGCCTCCAGCGTAGTTCGTGTTGCGGACGTCACTGCCCAGACGATTGGACCTGTCCAGCAATTGTTGGACAACTGGGTTGTTCGACATTCCTTGCCTCACCTAGTTTCGAGAATCGTGATGTAGCTGGAGACTGGCTCCGTTGGCTAGGCGCCCCAGCCCATTTGCGTGCCCCCTACGCGTTCGCCCACGATTCGCTCTGCATAGCCGGATCCACGGTAAGCAGCCACGGGGTCTGCTTGAGCGCCACGTGTTTCACGCCACTGAGCAACGGCGTCACGCACATCACAGTTGAAGGCATCCATGATGATGCTGTTCGCCTCTAACACATCTCCGGCCAGCTGAGCCGCGCCAAGTGCAACTTGATCGACCAAGGCCGCCTTTGCCACCGACTCTTGGACATTCATGATGGAACGGATCTGAGCGGGAATCTTCGGCTCGATGTTGTGACATTGATCAAGCATGAAGGCTACTCCGGACGCCGGATCGATTGCGTCGGCCTTAACAACCTCATGCATGATTCGGAAGAGTTGGAAAGGATCCGCTGCACCGACCATGAGATCGTCGTCGGCGTAGAACCGAGAGTTGAAGTCGAACGCTCCGAGCTTTCCTTCACGCAGAAGAAAGGCGACGATGAATTCGATATTCGTGCCCGGCGCATGATGCCCGGTGTCGACCACGACCTTCGCCTTCGGGCCTAATTTCAGGCAGTGTGCGTAGGAGACTCCCCAATCGGGGACGTCGGTCGAATAGAAGGCCGGCTCGAATAGTTTGTATTCCAAGACCATGCGTTGGTCATCACCCAACCTGTCGTAGACCTCGTGGAGTACGTCGAACAGGCGATCCTGCCGGCTACGGAAGTCATCTTGACCCGGATAGTTCGTTCCATCCGCGAACCACAATTTGAGATCGCGTGATCCTGTGGCGTCCATGATGTCCACACACTCGAGCAGATGCTCTGTGGCCTTGCGCCGAACCGCAGCCTCGGGGTGCGTGACGCTTCCTAGCATGTAGTCGTCATCTTGGAAGGTGTTGGAGTTCACTGTCCCGATGCGGACTCCCTCATCATGAGCGAATCGAGACAACTTCGCGTAATCATCAACCTTGTCCCAAGGGATATGGATAGCTACTGAGCCCGCAGACCCGGTCATTCGGTGGACCATGGCAGCATCGGCCACCTTTTCGAAGGGGTCTCGTGGCACTCCGGCTTGCGCGAAAACCTTGAAGCGCGTCCCGGAGTTTCCATACGCCCACGAGGGCACTTCGACATCCAACATCGTGAGCTGCGCGTCTATCGCATCAGTTTCCACAATCATCGATCCTTCCCACGCCTTCGTTATCCCTACCGCATGTGAAGGTAGACCGTCTCACGGGACGTACCAGATGGGCTTCAGGAACTCCATGGATCCGTTGCTGATGTCGCCCCCAGTCTCCATGAGCGGAACGATTCCTTGCGACCAACGCTGGTTGACTTCGTTATCCGCCAATTCACGCCATACCCGCTGAAGATCCGGGGTCTCGAAGTATCCGACGACCAGGCGTCCTCCGGGCCCACCGACGAACCCCGTGTAGTTGTGCATACCCGCCTTCTGGGACGCCTCGATGATCTCAGGCCACAGCCGCTCTGGGCTATGGGCCTGCACGTACTCATCCTGACACCCGTCTTTGATCCACTGCATGAAAGCCACTCGCTCCATGATTTCCTCCTTAGTGTGCCGCTACGACCGACTGCTGTTGACGTCCAAGCGCTGAGATCTCCAAGGTCATCACATCTCCAGCTTGCAGATACGGAAACCGACCGGACAGCGCGACCCCTTGAGGTGTTCCAGTGTTGATGATGTCGCCGGGCCGCAAGACCAGGTATTGACTCAAGTGCCAGATGAGGAAGTCGACGGAGAAGATCATGTCTCGGGTGTTGGAATCTTGGCGGATCTCGCCGTTCACCCTGGAACTCAAGTTCAGTGCCTGTGGATCGGGAACCTCGTCGGGCGTCACAAGATAGGGACCTAGGGGATTGAATGTCTCCGAGCACTTTCCCTTCGACCACTGCCCTCCTGAGTCTTCGATTTGGAAAGCGCGTTCGCTCACATCGTTGGAAATCGTGTACCCCGCTATGTGGTCACGTGACTGGGATGGATCGGCGAGATATCGCGCTTCCTTCCCGATAACTACCGCCAGTTCCACTTCCCAGTCGGTCTTCTCCGAGCCCCGTGGAATGTGGACCTCATCGAACGGACCCACGATGCAACCAGGATGCTTGAGGAACAGGACCGGAGTTTCGGGAGGGGCAGAGCCGGACTCGGCCGCATGTGCCACGTAGTTCATTCCGATGCACAAGATCGCTGGTGTCTGGGCGACAGGCGCACCGAGGCGCTCCCCGTCGATGGAAATCTGCGGCAGCGAGCCAGCTTGCAACGCCGCGCGGGTGGCAGCCACGCCATCCTCGCCTAGGAAGGCCCCGTCGATGTCATCGGTGATGGAGGTGAGATCGAAGATGCTTCCTTCGACTTCGACTGCTGGCTTTTCCGCTCCTCGGTTTCCATACCGAAGGAATTTCATGGCTTACCCTTCCTTGATTCTGACCATTGATAGATGGGTGAGTGGTACCGGTGTTCACGCGTCATGGCATCAACAGGATCTTGTGCGCATCTATTGCATGGCGTCCCAATTGGTCGAAGATGCCTGGGCCTTCTTCCAGGGGAGCTGCCTTCTCGATGAGCGGTGCGACCTGATCTTCGTGAGAACTGACCCACTCGGCGGTCTCACGGAAGTCCTGATAGCTGTAGCAGAAACTTCCCAGAATGCTTCGTTCGTCCACACTCACCCGATAAGCGGGAATGGTCAAGGACGGATCAGCCATTCCCACCAGGACGACTTGTGCGCGCCGCGACGAGACGCTGAGGGATGTGATCAACGTCTCGGAACTGCCTACCGCGTCGATGACAACAGATGGTCGGGCCCCCAGATCCTGCAATCGGTCCTCCAGCTCTGCTGGGGAGAGGCACATCATGCCCAGTGAGGTAAGCAGGGATCTGCGACTCGGGGACGGTTCGCTCACGATCACGCGACCCGCCCCCAGACGACGTGCAGCCAGGGCGGCGGCTTGACCGATAGGGCCTCCACCGATGATCAGGACATCGCTATCGGCAGCTATCTGAGCAATGCGCGCGGAGTGGAATCCGACAGCCAGTGGCTCGATCAATGCTCCCAACAGGGATTGCTGCAATGAGGGGAGAACGACGATGTTCTCCTGCGGAACGGTCGAGAATTCCGCGAATGCTGCGTCGTGGTCTGGAACAACGCCGAACACGCGCAAGGACTCACAGGACTGCTCCTCGCCGTGTCGGCAGTTCTCGCACGCTCCGCACGCCATCACCGGATTGATCGTGACTAGGTCACCCACCCCGATGTTGCTGACCCCGGCGCCGATGTCGCTGACACGGCCCACGGTCTCGTGCCCCATGACCTGGCCCTCGTGGCGCCTCCCCGTCTTACCCGTGTACCCGTGGATATCAGACCCGCAGATACCGGTCGCCTCGATCCGAACCTGAACCTCACCTGGTCCCGGGGCCCGAACCGGACGGTCGAGAACCTGCATCTTCCATGGTCCACCGTAGACAAGTGCCTTCATTTCAGTGCTCCTTGTTGGGTCCTCACGACTCACCCCATTCGATGCACGCTGCAATTGACGCCATTGATGCGCCCATGACATGGGACATCAGTGTGTCGACATCGTGAGGACGGGACTTAACCGTCTCGATGAACGGATCGAGGTTGATTCGACCACTTCTCAAGAGTTCCAATGTGAAAAGGATTCTCTGTCGAGTCCAACCCGAGACGAAATGAACGGTCACTTCCTGCTTTTGCAGAAGGGCCATGTCAGCCCAGGTGGTGATGCCGTCTGGGCTGTGCCCAGCGAAGACGATCTCCGCTATCCCCGTCCTCGGATTCGAACAGATCTCGGTGTTCCAGGTGCACGGCAGTGACGGGACGTAATCGCTCACAACCCCGTGGTTTTGCACCGTGTCGATGACAGAAGTCGGAGCCCACCCATTGAGCAATTCCTGCCACTCCTGGTGGGTATTCACTATCGCCAGTTCTTCGTGTACGTCTTGCACGGAACGAAGTCGATCGTCGTGGTGTCCCGTGAGCAAGACCGAGCAGCCACGCTCCAAAGCCGCCAGTGCTGCACTGACACCGATGATTCCATCTCCGATGACCACAACGCGCTGCTCGCGAGGGCGAGTCAAGCGCGACGCTGCATTGACTCCCACTTGAACGCTCACAGCAAGGGCACCTGATAGCCGGGAAACACCGTGCGCCGGGAATACCTCTGCCTGGGAACTCACCGCCCAGTGGGCGTGTCCGCCCCACCCGGCTGCCGCATCACCGAAATCCTTGCTGGAGGTAGCGAAGACGACGTCGTCGACCTGGAAGTTGGAGACATCGGAACCGAAGTCCTCGACTATGCCGATGCGCTGATATCCAGGGACTAGGGGGAAGGTGAATCCGCCCCACTCGAAGGACCCGGTCATGACCCACTTATCGGTTCCCGTGCTGACACCGGACACCAAGGTGCGAATCAGGACCTCATCGGGTGCCAAATCCGGAATTCGTACCTCACCGAGCCGAGCATTTCCCGGTTCGGGGCACAGTACGGCCAGCGCGGTATCCGGAAAGGGTGTGAGTCTCACAGCAAGTTCCCGCCCATCTCACCCTGGCTCAGAATTTCGCCAATATGCCGCCATCGGCGATGAGCGCCGATCCGGTCATGAAGGTCGCATCGCGTGAGATCAGGAAGGAAATCGTTCCCGCCAGCTCTTCTGGGGAAGCGATGCGAGCAATGGCATTGGGGCTGCTTGGAAATCCGAGCTCCTCGAGCGTTTTGCCTTCACGTTCAGCATGGGAACGAAGCATGGGAGTATCCACAGCGCCGGGAATCAACGCCATGACTCGAATGTTGTCTGGCGCGAGATCCAAGGCCATCGTTCGAGTCAATGTCAATACTCCGCCTTTGGCTGCGGCGTACGGCGCGACACCTGGAGATGTTGCATAGGCATGGATCGACGACACATTCACGATCACCCCGCCCCCCGCGGCACGAATGAGAGGAATGCACACCTTGCTCATCAAGAAGACGCTCGTCAGATTGGTCGCGATGATGCGATTCCAGTCGTCAAGTGAAGTGCTTTCCACATCCATATGAAATGCACCAACCGCGGCGTTATTGACTAGTCCACGGACTGGGCGGTCACTATCTGCTGCGACCTCGGCGATGTGTTCGACGTCGCGCTGATCTGTCACGTCGGCCTTCACAGCCACGCACGCACCGCCAGCATCTGTGATCGAGGCGCACGTTGCCTCCACGGCCTCGCCGTCGAGATCGCACGCCACTACACGGATCCCCTCTTCAGCCAGCCGCGTAGCGGTTGCGGCACCGATGCCCCGGCCGGCACCCGTGACGACTACGGACGATCCCGGTGGGCAGAAGGCCAGGTCCCTCATGCGACGACCCCCTCGGGGAATCGCTCAAAGTTCTTCGGGTCGTAGAGCGGTAAAACGATGTCCGCCCGCTTGGCTCGCTCATGGGCAGCCAAGCACTCATACATATTCTCCGAGATGCCGATGGGGTGATTGTTCTCTACGTTCTCCAAATAGAAGAAGGAGTCCGACAAAACCGCGGTGCCCTTGGGCGTATCGACCTCCACGGCAATCGATGCCCTGTGGTGACCACCGGACCACCATGTTCTGATACCCGGAGCTACCACATCCTCATCTTCGAGCAAGCGGACGCGATCCCAAGCGTCAGTAACAAGATGGGTCAAGATCTCAGGGGGAATACTCGTGTCCCGATTGTCGTGTGGATGCGAGTGGGTTGTGTGAAAGTGCACCCAACCGCGTTTCGCGATGCATATTTCGGCGTTCGGGAACGCCAGGACGTTACTCACCGAATACAACTGCAGGGGCGTCACGATCACGTGTGTGACATCCGAGGGCGCTATCCCCAGAGCATCCAGATGCTCCAGGATGAACTGGCCGTCGTCCCTGGACATTCGGGCGCGATCCCCCAGGAACGACGCCCAACCCCTATTCATCGGTTCCAAATCCGCTGCGGGGCCTGTGTTGACCAAGGCCGTGACTCCGGCACCCTGGATCAGGCCAACCTGGAAGCACAGGGGATGCCATGCATCCCACTCGCTCATCCAGAAGAGCTCAGGGCCTGGGATATTGCTGGTTCCAACTGGCAGCATCCGGAGTCTGTTCATCACGATGCAACCTTTCCCTGAGTAAGGTCTCGATTCAGTTCACTCTCCAATTCGCTCCGCACCTGATTGAGGTGCAAGCGCATGGCCGCCTCGGCAGCACCGGGATTGCGGCTCTCGATGGCCTCCACAATGTGGAGATGCCACTCCACTGCGCGATGAATGGCACCAGGCACTTCGGCATTGACGACACGCATCACGTAACCGAGTTGAACGAGCGAATGGTGCAACGAGAATAAGACGGCATTTCCCGTCGCGGCGGCGATCGCTTCATGGAAGCGGATGTCCAGTTGGGCGTGACTTTCGGGATCGGGGTCCTCTCGAAGCATCTCGGTTGCAAGGTGCCTCAGCAGTTCGATGGATTCCGCCGAGGCTCTTTCCGCAGCCAGAGCGGCGATCTGGGGTTCGAGTTTCTCTCGTGCCTCCTGCAATTCCCGCAGGTATTCACGCCCACCTGTCACCTGCAGGAAATCCGGATCCAGGATGTTCCACGAATACCGGGGAGCAACGACGGTTGCCGCTCCTTGAGACACCGATATGAATCCCTTGGCAGCCAATGAACCGATGGCCTCTCGTGCCACCGATCGACTGACACCGAAGGAGGCGCACAGGGCTGACTCAGCCGGAAGAGCCGAGCCTTCCACCAGATCACCGCTGCCGATCTGTTGCAAGATCTGCTGAACGATCTGTGAACTGAGTTTGACTCGAGCCACTGTGCGCCTCCTTCCCTTCGTGTCTACCTAGTGCGACCTAGAAGTCGAAGTCGTCGATGTTCGACGCATCGAACTCCTGCGGCGGACCAGCGATGATCAATCGATCAGCGCCGGCCATGATGCGCTCGCCGACTCCAGGGACCTCGAATGCGACGTCCTCACCAGCGACGATTGAGCCGTTCTGCAGTCCCACGATCAGATTCGCGGCAATCGTTCCCTGAAGGGCGGGATCCCAGAGTGCGAACTTCTGCACCGTGCCGTCCTTGATGAACTCACGCATCTGGTTGGGGGTTCCAAGACCGGTCACCTGCACCTGTCCCTTGCGAGGAGATTGGGACAGCACCTGAGCAGCAGCCGCGATGCCCACAGTCGTGGGTGCGTTGATGGCCGCGAGATCCGGGTACTTCGTAAGAAGTGCCTGAGCCTCTGTTGCGCTCTTGTCCGGCTGATCGTCGCCATAGACCGTGTCCACCAAAGTCAGGCCAGCAGGCGATTCACCCGAGGAGATGTACTCGGCAGCGGCCTCGAGCCAGGAGTTCTGATCGGGAGCAGTCGATGTCGCCGAGAGGAAAGCCCACTCGCCTTCTCCGCCGGTTACCTCAGCGGTCAAATCGACGAGGTAACGGCCGAGTTGGCTGAAGTCCACCGGGGTAATGGATGCCTCACGGCAATCGGGGGCAGTGTCGCCGTTCACTGTCAGGACAGTGATTCCCGCCTCCATGGCTCGCTTGAGCGAGGGGCACAGGGCATCGAGGTCATTAGGCGAGATTGCGATCGCATCCACCTGCTGCTGGATTGCCGCATCGATGAACGGGATCTGATCGGTTGCTCCTGCCTGAGCCGGTGCGACGACTTCCACCGTCATGTTCAGTCCAGGGGCAGCCTCATTGAAGCCCTTGACGATGGCATCGAAGTACGGATTTCCGAGATTCTTCGGGATATACGTGACCCGGAGTGCCTCGCCACCACCCTCAGCGGGAGCTTCCTCGACTGTCTCTTCGGCAACAACGGCTTCCTCAGTCGCCGCCTCCGCTGCCGTCTCCTCCGAAGAGGATTCATTCCCACCGCACGCAGCGAGAATCATGGTTGCCGATGCCGCAATAGCGACAAGGCCCATCGATCTGCGAACCTTCCTCATCCTCTTACCTTTCGCTGTTCGCGGCGACTCTCGCACGCGATCAGGTGACAACCCTCATGTCACCTGAGTCTTCGAGTGGCAGCTCTCGATTTCCATCGGGTTACCGCAATTGGCACGACTATCGCGACGATCAAGATCACGCCGACGACAGCGTCTTGTACTTGGCCATTGACATTCGAGATCACGAGGGATTCGCGCACGGCCATCACCGCAAAGAGGGCAATGACGGTTCCCAGGATCGTTCCTCGGCCACCGAATATGTCCGTTCCCCCCAACACGACGACTGTGATGGCCAGCAATTCCAAACCTAAACCGACGTTCGAGAGAGTCGAACCGAGTCGAGAGGTCAGCATCACGGCTGCCGCGCCGGCCATGAGACCGGCCAGGAGGAAGGCAGTGGCCCTCGTGCGGTCCGTCTTGATGCCGGAGAAGAGCGCAGCCTTCTGGTTGCTGCCGGTCAGGTAGCAAGACAAGCCGAAATTCGTGCGAGTCAGGAGGAAGGAGAACAAGACAGCGAATCCGAGGAACATGACCAGCGGCATCGGCACACGAACGGCCTCCCCCAGTACTGAAACCTGATCCGCGCCGACGAACTCGTCCGGATACGCGGTAACGGCGTTGTCGCCCAACATGATTTGAGCGAGCCCTCGATACAGCGCAAGCGTGGCCAGGGTTACGACAAGACTCGGCAAGCCCAAGCCGACGATGAATATCGCGTTGATGGCACCCAAACCGACGCCCACAGCCAAGGCCGCTAAAGCGGCGATCTCGACGGCGACGCCACCTTCGACCATCAGGCCCATCGTCGCCGCACTGACGGCGAGATTGCTGGCGACGGAAAGATCGATGTCGCCGTTGACGATCACCACCGTCAACGCCAGCGCAAGGAGGCCGATCTCGACGTACCGACCGGTGTTCACTAGCAGTGCCGTGAAGTTCAGGAAGTAGGGCGACGACACCGTTCCATAGATCATCGCCGCGATCAAGATCACGATCGACGGTAAGTAAGGGACGGCGCGTGAGAACCACGGCGCTGGCCTACTCACTACGGAGTCCGACACGTCCTGCATGACCATTCGACTCATGGTGACCTCACCACCGTCTCACGCGATTGGCGCGTTTCGATCCGTTTGCGTACAAAGGAGTCAGCCACGATCGCGAGCAGAATGATGGCGCCGGACGCGAATCTCTGCCAGAACCCACTCACGCCCACCACTGTGAGTCCGTTTGCCAGGATTCCCACGAGAATCGTGCCGAGGACGGTTCCGAGAACGGTTCCGGAACCTCCGAATATGTTCGTGCCACCGATGACCACGGCACTGATCACGGCGAGCTCGAAGCCAAGTCCAGCATCAGCAGGATTCACGGTCGCGAACCGTGCGACGTACATCGCTCCGCCGAGTCCGGCAAGAGCGCCCATGACGACGAACACGCCGAACGTGAGTCCCGTCACGTTCAGTCCGCGCATACGCGCGGCATCTGGATTGCTTCCGATCGCGTACAGGCGCTTGCCGGTCATGGTGCGTTTGGTGAACCACCACGCCAACGCCACGACGATGAGCGCGAATATCACGAGCCACGGGACACCGAGGAGCCCTCGTGCGGCCAAGTTCTTCATCTCCACTGAGATGTCTTCGGGATCGACTTGAACGTTGTTCGACACCAGGAATGTCAAGCCACGAAAGATCGCGAGCGTTCCTAGGGTGGCGATGATGGCTGGAATCTTGAACAGCGCCACCAGCACACCGTTCACGGCCCCCGCTAGACCTCCCACCACCATGGCGACGACGATGAGTAATGCAATGGGCAGTTGGGGGAAATCTCGCCCGACCATTCCCATGACCATCGCTGACAAACCCAGAACGCTGCCGACCGACAGATCGATATTCCGAGTGATGATCACCAGCATCTGGCCGATGGCCAGGATCATCAGGATGCCGACGCTCAACACGATCGAACCCAGGTTGTCCGGATTCAGGAACCGCGGATTCAGTACACCGAACACGACGATCAAGACGATGATGACGGCGGCTATGCCGGCTTCCCGAAGGCGAGCGATCTGCCTCAAGCGGCCGGCACCCTTCACATCGCTCATGCGGCGACCCCCGAAGCCAACCGCATCACCGCTTCCTCCGTGGCTTCCTCCCTCGAGAGTTCGCCAGCCAGACGACCTTCACGCATGATCAAGATCCGATCGGGCACCTCGAGCAACTCGCGCATGTCACTACTGACCATGACGACCGCCTTGCCTGAGTCTGCGAACTCCCGCAGGAGAGCGTGGATCTCGACCTTCGAGCCGATATCGACCCCTCGCGTGGGCTCATCGACCAATAGGACTTCGAGGTCTCGCACCAGCCATTTGCCTAGGCTCACGCGTTGCTGATTGCCACCACTCAACTGACCGGCTAACTGCTGGACATTCGACACCTTGATCCGCAGCCGAGACACGATGCTCTCGGCATTACGCAGTTCCTTTCGAGGCGAACGGACATCGTGCCAAGAAGTCAGATCCAAATTGGGGGCGGATATGTTGTTGAGAACGCTCGTCAAAAGAATGAGCCCGTAGCGCCCTCGATCTTCGGGTACAAGACCCATACCTGCCGAGACAGCATCCGAGATGGAGGAGATGTCTGCTCCCCCGACATCGATCGTGCCGGCGGATTTCGCCCTCACCCCGAAGATGGTCTCGAGTAGCTCACTTCGGCCCGCTCCAACCAGTCCACCGATTCCGACGATTTCCCCTTGCCGGACGTTGAGCGAGACATCGGAGAACCGGCCGGCCTCAGACAAGTTGGCCACTGTCAACAGGACGTCTCCTACGTTCGCGGAATCTCTTCGTTCTCCCGTGTCGATGTCCCGCCCGATCATGAGGCGGATCAATTCGTCCTCATTGGCATCGGAGCGGTTCACAGTCGTTACGAGCTTCCCGTCACGCAGAACGGTGATGCGATCGCTGATCTCCAAGATCTCCTCGAGTCGGTGGCCGATGAAGATGATCGCCACACCCTGGTCCTTGAGATCTCGCATGACGCGGAACAGATTGGTCACCTCCGATGGGGTGAGCGAAGCGGTGGGCTCATCGACGATCAGCACCTTGAGATCACGACGCAAGGCGGCCGCTATGTCGACCATCTGTTGATCCGCAACAGACAGGAAAGCCACACGCGCGTCCGGCGAAACCGAACTTCCCAACTGAGCCAAGAGCTCCTTCGTGCGAGATCCCATCTGGGAAAGGCGAAAACGCTGCTTACCCACCGCACCGGACCGCTGGTCGATCCAGACGTTCTCCATCACCGTCAGATCGGGGAAGAGCCGCGGCTCTTGATGGATCAGGGCCACACCCATGCTCTGCGCGGCGACAACCGACCCGTACCGAAGCTCGGTACCACTGATGCTCACCTCTCCGCGGTCGGGACTCACGAGTCCCGCGACGATCTTGACAAGCGTGCTCTTGCCCGCACCGTTCTCGCCGAGCAGGACGTGGATCTCACCCTCGTTCACGCTGAAGTCGACGTCGTCTAGGACCTTCGCGGTGCCGTACCACTTCGAAACGCCTCGGCAATCGACTACCGGCACGTGAGCCTCCCGCTTGACGCGATCTTCACGGGGTCATAGTGTCAGTTGTCAGACACGTTGCAGCAAAAGTTGCTCAAATCGTAATAAAAAACGTATATATCGGACATTTATTTCATTTCTTATCTGAGGAGTTCACATATGCGACCCCGAGTGCTCATCACCGACAACGATCTCGGCGACAACGTGCTGGAGACCACCGCCCTCACCGAGGCCCTGGACGCGGAAGTCGTCGTTCGCCAATGCACGAGTGAGGAAGAGGTGATCGATGCCGTTCGGGCATTCAATCCACAGGCACTGCTAGTCCAATGGGCACCCATCACCGAGCGCGTCCTGGAAGCTGCACCCGATTGCAGGTTCATCAGCCGATTGGGCATAGGAATCGACATGATCGACCTCGATGCAGCGCAGGACCGAGGCGTCGAGGTGCGGAATGTCCCCGATTACTGCATAGAAGAGGTAGCAACTCACGCGTTCGCCACAGCGTTGGCACTGTGGCGGCAGATTCCGGCACTTGACTCCCAAGTGCGATCAGGTCAGTGGTCGGCCATTACCTATGCACCATCGATCAAACGTCTATCGCAAGCGACGGTTGGCATCGTCGGTCTGGGGCGCATCGGACGTGCCGTCGCACAAGGCTTTCAAGCATGGGGGTGCGATGTGATCGCCTACGATCCGGTCGCTAGTCCGCCGTCGGACATCAAGCTGGTGGATCTCGATACCTTGCTGGCCGACTCGGACATCATCTCCTTGCATGCACCTTTGACAGAGGAAAGTCGCCACTTGATAGACAGTCACGCGATAGCCCGGCTGCGGAAGAGCCCCATCATCGTGAACACGAGCCGTGGACCGCTTATCGATGAAGCCGCGCTCGCCGCAGGACTCCTGGAGGGACAAGTCGGCGGAGCGGCCCTGGATGTGTTCGGTGTGGAACCACTTGCCACGGATAGCCCACTTCGATCCCTCGACCGAGTCCTCTTGACCCCTCACGCAGCGTGGGCTTCAGCTCAGGCACTTCCCGACTTGCGTCGACTAGCCGTACAGAACATCATCGACTACTTCAATGAAGCGGGCGGAGATTAGTCTCACGCCTCGAGTTCCAACCAGTCACCGTCGACAACGGTCAGTCCCGACGCGACATCTTGGTCCACATCCACTCCCAGGCCAGGGCGATCCGGTGGCGTCAACATGCCACCTACGGCTTCGGCGTTGCCGACGAAGAGCTTCCAAAACAGTTCGTTGCCAGTGTCAGGTTCGACATTGGGGAAGTATTCGACGATCGGGCACACGTGTGCCGATTGAGAGTAGATGATCGCTAGGTTGTGAACTTCGTTCGAGTGTGGGTAGACGGGAAGCCCGGCCGTTTCCGCCAGAGCACAGATCTTGCGCGCCTCCGTCAGCCCGCCAGCCCGATTGAAGTCCGGCTGCAAAATGTCGACAGCGCGTTCGCGAATCAATTCCTCAAAGTCCCACTTGGTATAACTGTGTTCTCCGCAACTCCAGCGCTGTTCCGGCCTAGCGCGGCGCAGATCGCCATACAGCTGTACGTATTGCGGCATGAGCGCTTCTTCGATCCACGACAAATTGAACGGCGCCAATCGTCGTGACATCTCAAGGGCGTATCCGTAGTCCCAGCCCATGTAGGCATCGGCAGCCAATTCGATGTCATCTCCCACGGCCTCGCGCACGGCCCGTATGAGCCGCACATTGGCTTCCATTCCCGCATACCCATCCTTCGGTCCGAAGCCAAACCGCTGCTTCAGGACCGAGAACCCCTGCTCGACGTAGGACACGGCTTCACGCCCGAGCTCGTCAAGATCCTCGAGGGCGTACAGCCGACTCACGTAACAGGGTGCGCTCTGTCTGACTCGGCCGCCCAAGAGTTCCATCGCCGATACACCCGCGACACGCCCATGCAGATCCCATGCGGCGATATCCACTGCAGAGATCGCCGCAATGGCAGGGCCACTGCGCCCAAAGCGGATCAAGGTCCGATACATCCGCTGCCACAAACCCTCGTGATTCTCCAGATCCTGTCCGATCAATAAATCGGCCAGGTACATGTCGACGATGGCCTTTGCGGCCCCATTGAAGGCGCCTGCCGTACCGACACCCACATGACCGTCCTCGGTTCGCAGTTCGACCAGTGTGCAGAAAGCAGGTCCGAACCAACCATCTGGCTTGCTTTCGAAGTCCGGAAGAACGGACGTATTGGTGACCAGATGACGGCGCAGTGTGTTGGGCGTTCGGCTGAACCCGATCACCCGAGTTCTAATGGAGTTGATTGTCGTCATGAGTTCATTCCCGTCCAATGCTCTTCACTTGTGGCCAATTCCGGTCTACCGCTCTCGACTGATCGGTAGGCAGCTTCCAGAGCATCCGTTGCCCAGGCACTCTCGATAGCGGGAGCATTGTTGACGTCGCCACGGCCCGCAATCAAGTCCGCAAGATGCCGCGCTGGTGCGAACGCGGGATAGACCTCGCCAACCT
>JAQCBM010000262.1 GCA_027729865.1 Actinomycetota bacterium | reverse complement strand
ACTCCGATCTGCTTCAGAACATCCACCAGGGCATCTGCCGCTTCCTCGCCTGCACCCAGGTCTTCCGCGCCCTTCGAATCGCGCACCGGCGCGGTTAGGCCGAGTAGTTCGATTCGAGGAGCGTCCAGATTCGCCGGCACTTCCTCGATGGGCTTCTTACGCGCCTTAATCCGACCGGGAACCGAGGGGTACCGAGGAATGTTGAGGCCATCCTTGACCGTCACCACCGCCGGCAGCGGAACCGTGTAGACCTCACGCATAGTTCCCACTGCGCGCTCGCACGTTGCTACGCCATCAGCAATCTTCATTCCCTTCACCGCAGTCACAACCGGACGACCCAATCGGTGCGCCAGTCGCACGCCGGTTTGAGCATTAGCGTTATCGGCACTCTCCGATCCCAGCAAGATCAGGTCAAAGGCGGTTCCGTCTGCTTCAATCGCCTCGGCAAGTGCTTTGGCGGCCGCCTGTGGATCGACATCCGTGGAATCCGAGTGGATCCAAATCGCACGATCAGCCCCGATCGCGAACTGCTCTCGGATTTGTTCTTCCACTCCTTCGGGTCCGAGCGACACGAGTGTGACCGTTCCGCCGAACTCCTCTTTGAGTCGAACAGCGGCCTCCACCGCACACTCCTCATGAGGACTGAGCGTGAAACCGAGCTTGTCGGTGTCAATCGCCATGCCGTCGTCGGTGAGCATGATCGCGCTACCGAGAGACGGGTACCGCTTGATGCAAACGCAAATCTCCATCAGCTCACGATCCGTTCGTTATCGGGGTCGAACAGAGGCGTCGCGCTGGCACGCTCGACCACAACCGGGTAGCGCTCACCGAGGTACTCGACGAGCAGATCGGTGCCCTCCACCGCGTACTCGGGCGGTAGGTAGGCCATCAGCAGGTGCTTGCCCAACGACGGCGCCGAACCCGCACTCGTCACATACGATCGACGACCGTGCTTGTCGGTGATCGGAGCGCCGTCGAGCGTCAAGATCGGCTCCATGCCGAGCATGTAGCGCTTCTCGCCCGTCGAGCTCGTGTGATCCTTGACCGACAACGTGCACATCAGCGCAATCGGGTCTTCTTCGCGTTGCTTGATGTAGGCCTCTTTACCGATGAAGTCGGCATCCTTGACCTTCTTCAGAGCCATGCCCGCCTCGATCACGTTGTATTCGGAATCGAGTTCGGCTCCATATGCGCGGTACCCCTTCTCCAGGCGGCCGGTGGTTCCATACACACCCACACCTACCGGAATCAGTCCGTGCTCTTGTCCGGCCTCGTAGACCATGTTCCACAACTTCGCACCCTGCTCGATGGGCAAGTAGAGCTCCCAGCCGAGATCGCCAACGTAGGAGATGCGCGAGGCGAGAACACGCAACGAACCCATTTCAATCACTCGACAAGTGCCGAAGGGGTGTCCTTCATTCGACATATCAGCCTTGGTGAGTGACTGGATGATGGCGCGGGCGTTGGGCCCCCACACACCGAGCGTGGTCATCGAAGACGTCAGGTCCTGGATCTGCGCGGTGCCGTCGGCGGGAAGAAGATCGGAGAACCACTTCTTGTCCGCCATGCCGTGCGCACCACCGGTCACCACCCGGAAGTGGTGGGTTCCCAGTCGCATGATCGTGAGGTCGGACTTGAACCCACCACGCGGACTCAACACCGGCGTGTAGATCACTTTGCCTACTGCCACATCCATCTGTCGAACAGCAGCGCGTTGAACGACACCGAGCGCTCCGGGGCCGACGATGTCGAAGATCGCGAACGGCGTGAGATCGATCATGCCTGCGGTCTCGCGCATCTGCAGATGCTCGGCATTGATGATGGGCGACCACCAGCGCGAGTCCCACTCGGCTGTGCGCGGCATGACGGCATCGCCGAATTTCTCCACCAGGTGGGCGTTGCTCTCGTACCAGAAGGGACGCTCCCAGCCAACAGCTTCGTAGAAGACTGCACCGAGTGCCTTCTCCTGCTCGTAGTACGGCGAAAGCCGGACGTTGCGGTTGCTTGTCCACTGTTCGCCGGGGTGGATGATCCCGTAGGTCTTGATGAACCCTTCCGAGGTTCGAGCCACCACGTGCTCGCGCGTCTTGTGGTGTTCATAGAAACGCGCGATATCGGCACCGTGCAGATCGATCTCGGGTTCGCCAAGAACCATCCATTCGGCCATCGACTTTCCTACGCCCGGACCTTCTTTGATCCATACGGCAGCAGCGGACCACAGGCCCTTGACCTCGGGGGTCTCGCCCAGGATGGGAGCGCCATCGGGAGTCAATGACAGCAGGCCGTTGCAGGCGTACTTCTCACCGATGCTCTCATCGCCCACGATGTCCGGCATCAACTCCATCGCGTGCTCGTCTTGCAGATCGAAGTCTTCTTGTGTGAACGGCATCTCGGTGGGCGACAGGGCTGCCTGCTCATTTGAGGGGATCTCGTCCGCTTCGTACAAGATCGCGCGGTGCGCGTAGGAGCCGATCTCCAGACCGGTGCCGTGCTGACGCTCGTACATGAACGTGTCCATGTCGCGGATGATCGGCCATTCGATGTCGCCCTTGGCATCGGCGAAGAACGGAACGGGACCGATGTCCTTCATCTGGTGAACCGCGGGAGTGAGCGGAATAGCCGCGCCGGCCATGGCTGCGATGCGCGGGCTCCAGCACCCGCAGGCGATCACCACATATTCGGTTGCAATCGTGCCGCGATCGGTCACAACTGCAGATACGCGCCCGTCGGTCACTTCGATGTCGAGCACTTCGGTGTTCGGCAGACTGCTCAGGGCCCCCATCTCTTGGGCGCGCTCACGCATGATGGTGCCGGCCCGAAGTGAGTCCACGACACCCACCGAAGGGGTCCAGAAGCCACCCAGGATGACCGATTCATCGATGTACGGCACCTTCTCCTTGACTTGATCAGGGGTCAACATCTCGGTGTCGCCTGTGTCGAAGGACTTCGAAGACTGCATGCGTCGGTGCAGTTCTTGCATCCGGTCCTCAGTGCGTGCGACCTCGATGCCACCGCACTCGGTGAAGACACCCATCTCCTTGTACTGCTTCATGCTCTCCAAGGTGAGTTGGGTGATCTCCTTGCTGTGATCGGTCGGGAAGATGAAGTTCGAGGCGTGTCCAGTAGATCCACCCGGGTTCGGCAAGGGGCCTTTGTCCAACTGCACGATGTCCTTCCACCCCAAGCGTGCGAGGTGGTACACGATCGAGTTACCGACGATTCCAGCGCCGATAACCACACACTTCGCGCTGGACGGCGCCTTCATTTCCTCTGTCATCTTTTCCCGTTTCCTTTTCTCGTGGGACGTGGTACCCGAGTCGTTTTTGTGTCTTGCGCTGGGACCATTACCTACAGCGCCCGACGCATCTCGGCTTCGAAGCCTTCGATGTGCTTGCTCATCACCACCGCGGCGCGCTCTGCGTCGCCGTCGCGGATTGCCTCCAAAATCTCTCGGTGCTCCAACACCGCCTGCTGCAAATGGGTCACCTTGGTTAAACCGAGGAACCAGATGCGCAGTGCGTGCGTGTAGTAGTTGTCGAGATCGTGGGCGAGATATGCGTTGTGGCTTGCCCGGTACACGCAGTGATGGATGCGTTCATCCAGCTCCATCAAGACAGTGCGGTGCTCGTCCACGCCACTGCGTTCAAACGCTTCGAGATCGAGCAAGAGCGTTTCGATGATTTCTAGATCATCGTCA
>JAQCBM010000007.1 GCA_027729865.1 Actinomycetota bacterium | reverse complement strand
TCGCGATCGAACGGTGCTGGGCATGATCGCCATTGCCGCGATCGGCTGCGCTGCAGCCGCCTTGGGCACCGCGGCGCTTGGCGCGATGCTCGGCAGTCCGCGGGTGCTGTGGGAATCGGTGCCACTGATCTCACTCACCAGCGCCGTGTACGGAGCCCTGCTGGCGCCGCTGATGATTCCGCTGTTGGCCTGGTTGACCCGCAAGCTCGCACCGGAGGTTCTGCTCGACTAGGACTTGCTCCACTAGTGCCCCGTCCAGCGGGGCGGGAACGACCACCGGCCACCAAGCGTCGTACCGTCTGAGGGAAGGGTAGGCCAATACTGTGACCTGAGTCATAGTACGTCTCCACACGCGCAGGACGGGAGGTTGCATGAGCCAGCGCTCCAATGTCCGCCTGCTCGTGCTCGGCGTCCTGCTCGTTTCCCTCGTTATGACCTTGGTCGGTCGCTTGTACTACCTGCAGGTAGTGACCGGCGAGGAGTACAAGACCGCTGCGGTGAACAACACGGTTCGTGAAGTGGTCGAGCCGGCCGTACGCGGTTTGGTGCTCGATCAAGCGGGTCGCCCGCTGGTGGCGAATAGAACGTCGCTGGTGATCACCGTCGACAAAGTGGTGCTCGAGCGCGAACCGGAGAACGGGGCGGAGGTAGTCGAGCGCCTCGGTGAGATCTTGGACATTCCAGCCGAGCGCATTGCCGATCGGTTGAAGCCCTGCGGCAGCGAAGGCGCGAAGCCACCGCCGGTGTGTTGGAACGGATCTCCGTACCAGCCCATCCCGATCGCACAGGATGTCGATCCGCAAATCGCGCTGACCCTCATGGAGCAAGGTCAGTTGTATCCGGGTGTGGACGCACGCTTGGACGCCATTCGCGAGTACCCCGCGCCGTTCAACGTCAATGCCGCGCACATCCTCGGGTACCTCGGGCCTGTCACCGAGCAGCAACTCCAGGAGCAAGGTTCCACCGACGCTTATGACCGCCTCCGGCGCACCGACGTGGTGGGTCGGTCCGGACTTGAGGCGTATTACGACGACGACATCCGCGGAAAGCCGGGGGTCACGACGCTTGCGGTCGACACCGCGGGGCGCGTCACCGGAACGCTCGAATCCTTCCCGCCGCAACCAGGTGACTACCTCGTATCGAGTATCGACGCGAACCTTCAAGCGGTGGTGGAAGAGCAACTGGTGCGTGCCGTGCAGCGTGCGCAACGCCAGGGATACCCGGGTGATTCGGGGGCCGCGGTCGTGGTGGATGTGACCAACGGTCAGATTCTGGCGATGGCGAGCTACCCCACGTATGACCCATCGATCTGGGTGGGAGGCGTGACCAAGAAGCAGTTCGACAAGCTCATGGATTCCGGATCACTCGCCTCCAACGCAACACAGGGACTTTTCGCGCCGGGTTCTACCTACAAAGTCATCAGCACAGTCGCTGCTGCTAAGGAAGGCTTCAACCTCGGTGGGGCGTATGCGTGTCCGAGCCGAGTGCGCCTGGGCACCCAGGTGTTCCGTAACTATGAGTCCTCGGCGTACGGGCGGATCTCACTGCGACGTGCGCTTGAAGTCTCGTGCAACACCGTCTTCTACGGGCTCGCCGATCAGATGTGGGACAAGGCGGGTGGTGACGACGCCGGCCGCGATGCTCCAGATCCGATTGCTGAGGCCGCGCGGCAGTTCGGTTTAGGCGCGGGCACCGGCATCGACTTGCCCGTAGAGTCCGTTGGCCGCGTTGCCAGCAGGGAGTTCAAGGCCGAGAACTGGGAACTCAAGCGCGATACCTGGTGCAAGAACGCGATCGAGGGCTATCCCGAAACCCGCAAGACCGATCCGGAGCTTGCGGATTACTTCACCGCACTTGATCAGGAGAATTGCGCGGACGGTTTCCGTTGGCGCGAAGGTGATGCGCTCAACGCATCCATCGGACAGGGCGATACCGCGGTCACGCCGCTGCAAATGGCGATGGTCTACGCCGCGATAGCCAACGGCGGCACTGTCTACGAGCCGAAACTGGTGAAGGCGATCGTCTCGGCCGATGGGCAGCAGGTCCGCGAAATTCCGTCTGTTGCGTCGAACGAAATCACCGGAGCTCGAGCCCAGCGGGCGATCCGATTCCTGCAGGACACGCTCCCCGGTGTGACCACCAATGGTTCTGCGCGGGAACCCTTCGCCGGCTTCCCGCTGAGCCAGATTCCGGTTGCGTCCAAGACCGGCTCGGCGCAGGTGACCGGCGACAAAGTCTCAACCTCGTGGTTCGCTTCTTACGCGCCGGCCAACAATCCGCGGTACGCCGTTGTCATGATGGTCACTCAAGGCGGCACCGGTTCGAAGGCGTCGGCGCCGAGCGTGCGCAAAATCTACGAGGAGATCTTCGGTATCCGTGGAACGGATGTAGATCCCAAGCGCAGCGTGTTGATCGGGGGTGAGCCGATGACGGACCTTCCGGTCATCCGTCCGGATGGCACACCGGTGGTGCCGCTGGGGAAGGACTCCGGGGTGCCCGAAGCTCGTGAAGAGGGCGAAGACGTGGTGGCCAGTGGTGCGCGCGAGAATGGGAGGGGCTCATGACCAGCATCTTTCCCACGAAGTCCTCCGATGCAGCCGTTGCGCCCTCGCGTGATCGAGGTGGCGGCTACTTCCGCGATCTCGACTGGATATTGATCATCGCGGCATTAGGCGCCTCGCTGATGGGCTCGGTGCTTGTGTGGTCGGCCAGCCGAGCGGATCTGGCAGCAGAAGGCGATCCGCAGTCCTACCTGAAGCGGCACTTGATCAACCTCGGTGTTGCGCTGGTTCTCGGTGTGATCGCCACCCGGATCAACTACCGCTGGTTGCGCGCCTACACACCCGTGGTCTACGTCGCATCCATGTTGTTGCTGCTGGTGCCATTCGTCCCCGGACTAGGTGTGACCATCGCAGGTGCACGCGCATGGATAGACGTTCCCGTCGGCTTGACGATCCAGCCATCGGAGTTCGCGAAGATCACCGTCATCTTGATGATGGCTGCCCTACTAGCCGAACCTCGCGACATCGAGCAAGAACCCAGTGGCCGTGATGTGTTGTACGCGTTGGGCATCACGGCTATCCCGACCGCGATCATCCTCGTCCAGAACGACACCGGAACGGTGCTGATCATGGGTGCGGTGGTGATCTCGATCATTGCTGTTGCCGGAGTGCGCACCCGCTGGCTCGTGGGGCTCATCGGTGGCGCGGCGCTCGGCATCCTTGCCGCTATCCAGGTCGGGCTGTTGCGCCAGTACCAAGTGGAGCGGCTGACGTCGTTCATTAATCCCGACGACGATCTCAGCGCCAGTGCCTACAACGCCAACCAAGCTCGAATCGCGATCGGCGGCGGCGGACTCGATGGTTACGGGTTGTTCCAAGGTCCGCAGACCCAGGGCAACTTCGTGCCGGTTAACGAAAGTGACTTCGTCTTCACCGTGGTGGGGGAGGAGTTCGGTTTCATCGGTTCGGCGCTGTTGATCGCATTGCTCGCGGTGGTGTTGTTCCGCGCGGTGATGATCGCGTGGAAGGCCGACGACATGTACGGCCGGCTGGTAGCTACCGGTGTGGCGGCGTGGTTCGGGTTCCAGATGTTCGAAAACATCGGCATGACCCTCGGCATCATGCCGATCACCGGCATCCCGCTGCCGTTCGTCTCCGCGGGTGGCACGTCCATGATGGCCACCTGGATGGCGATCGGCTTGTTGCAGACTGTTCGCCTGCATTCGCTAGCCGTTTTCCGCTCGCAGGTGTGATGGCGGTTACCCTGCTCACATGAGCGCTCCGGTAACCGAACGCCCGTACACCCAGCCCACCGACGACTCCCGAGCTCGGTTGCGCGCTGGTCGCGAACTAGGCGCCTCGCACTTCGATCGCCTCGAGCCGTTGCTGGCCAAGGTCACCAAGCCGATCCAGTACGTGGGCGGCGAGGTCAACTCGGTGGTCAAGGACTGGGAAGCGGCTCGCGTTAGCTGGGCGCTCATGTATCCGGATGCATACGAAGTGGGTGCACCCAACCAGGGCGTGCAGATCCTCTACGAAGTACTCAACGAACGTGATCATCTGCTCGCCGAACGCTGCTACGCGGTGTGGCCGGACCTCGAATCCTTGATGCGCCAGGCCGGCGTTCCCCAGTTCACGGTGGATGGGCACCGGGCGGTGGGTGATTTCGACGTACTGGGACTGTCGTTCTCGACCGAACTTGGCTACACCAACATGCTCACCGCGTTGGACCTCGCCGGCATTCCGCTGCACGCGGTTGACCGTCACGGTGACGAACCACTGGTCATCGCCGGCGGCCACGCGGCGTTCAACCCCGAACCGATCTCCGACTTCCTCGATGCCGCGGTCCTCGGTGATGGTGAAGAGGCGGTGCTGCTCATCTCGCAGGTGATCGATGAGTGGAAGTCCGAAGGTCGCCCGGATGGTCGCGAAGGGCTGCTGCTGCGGCTGGCGAAGACCGGCTCGGTCTACGTGCCGCGGTTCTACGACGTTGAGTACCTAACCGATGGCCGTATCCAGAAGGTCACGCCGAATCGAACCGATGTGCCGTGGCGCGTAAGCAAGCACACGCTGATGGACCTCGACGAGTGGTCCTACCCCAAGAAGCCGCTCGTGCCGCTCGCGGAAACCGTGCATGAGCGGATGAGCGTGGAGATCTTCCGCGGTTGCACGCGCGGTTGTCGCTTCTGCCAGGCCGGCATGATCACCCGTCCCGTTCGGGAACGTTCGATCACTGGTGTTGCTGAGATCGTCGAGCGCGGCTTGCAGGCCACCGGCTTCGAGGAAGTAGGACTGCTTTCGCTTTCAAGCGCCGATCACTCGGAGATCGCCGACATCGCACGCAACCTCGCTGATCGTTACGAGGATTCACAGACGTCGTTGTCGTTACCCAGTACGCGAGTGGACGCCTTCAACGTCGATCTAGCCAACGAGTTGTCGCGCAATGGCAGGCGAAGTGGACTCACCTTCGCCCCTGAGGGCGGTAGCGAGCGGATGCGCAAGGTCATCAACAAACTCGTGACCGAAGAGGATTTGATCCGCACCGTCACCACCGCGTACGCGGCCGGTTGGCGGCACGTGAAGTTGTACTTCATGTGCGGTTTACCGACAGAGACCGACGACGACGTCCTGCAAATCGCCACCCTGGCCAAGGAAGTGATCAAGGCTGGGCGTGAGGTGTCCGGACGACGAGACATCAAGTGCACGGTGAGCATCGGTGGTTTCGTGCCCAAGCCGCACACGCCGTTCCAATGGGCGGCGCAACTCGACCACGAGAGCACCGACGCTCGGCTGGCCAAACTCAAAGACGCCATTCGATCGGACCGTGAGTACGGCAAGGCGATCGGTCTTCGCTACCACGATGGGAAACCCGGCATCGTCGAAGGCATCTTGTCTCGTGGGGATCGACGCGTGGGTCGCGTGATCGAGCAGGCCTGGCGTGATGGTGCGCGCTTCGATGGTTGGAGTGAGCACTTCTCCTTCGATGGCTGGATGGCAAGTGCCGACGTGGCGTTGCAAGGTGAGGTAGTGGACGTGGATTGGTACACGATCCGCGAACGCGACCGCACCGAGGTGCTGCCCTGGGAGCACTTGGACTCAGGTCTGGACACCGAGTGGCTGTGGGAGGACTGGCAGGACGCGCTCGATGAAGTGGCCGTTGAGGACTGTCGTTGGACTCCGTGCTTCGACTGCGGCGTATGCGATCAGATGGGCACCCAGATCCAGATCGGACCCACCGGTGTGACCGATCTGCCGATGCCGGCAATCCCTTCGAACTAGAACACGGCGAACACCTCTGTGGCCTCTCGTCGTCCTCCTGAGCGCGACATCGCGCCGGTCGCCCAACGCATTCGGCTGCGATACGCGCGCCTGGGACGCTTGCGCTTTTCCAGCCACCGCGACTTCCAGCGAGCGCTCGAGCGCGCGATCCGGCGCGCTGGATTGCCGATCGCCTACAGCGCTGGTTTCTCGCCGCACCCGAAGATCTCCTACGCCAACTCCGCACCCACGGGAGCGGCGAGTGAGGCGGAGTACGTCGAAATCGGTCTAACCGAGGAACGAGATCCCGATGCAGTGCGCCGCGACTTGGACGCCGCTTTGCCCCCCGGTTTGGACATCGTGGATGCGGTGGTGGCTCGGACATCGGACTTCGCCAGCCGTCTGGAGGCGAGCCGATGGCGGATCGAACTCCCCGAAGTGAGCTCTGCTGAGCTCGAGCGGGCCCGCGATGCCTTCTGGGCCGCGGAAACCATCGAAGTGGAGCGGATGGCCAAATCGGGCCTGCGGAAGTTCGACGCCCGCGAGCCGGTAGTGCTCGCCGAGGTGGAGGACGGCCCCTGTGCCATACTCACGGTGGTCGTACGACATGTCACGATGTCCGTTCGACCCGACGACGTACTAGCCGCGCTGCGGTCAGTGGCCGACTTCGAGCCGCCGGTGCCCCCTCGGGTGACCCGGCTGGCCCAGGGGCCCCTTGACCTAGCTACTCACGCCGTGGGCGATCCCTTCGCTCCGGACCGTGGGGACTGACCAGACGTCGCCAGGCCGCTTCGTCCACGCAGCGCAACCAGCGCGCGAACGTAAGCGGTGACCCGAAGGCTTGAATGGATCGGCTCGCACGCCATGGCAGTGACCCGTGGCAGAGCCCCGAAGGAGTACGACCCCATGGTCGATAAGTCAGACAAAGAAGCCCCCGCTTCCGCGGCCTCCCCGCTGTTCCAGGCGGCGACCCCGGCCCCGGATGACACCGCCGCACCCGCCAAGAAGGCCACGCGCCGGCGCGCCACCCGCAAGACGGCTCCACCGGAGCCCGCTGATTCGGGTGATGCTCGCGATGACGCGTCGCCAGAAAAGAGCGCGAAGAACGTGAAGAGCGCGAAGAGTGCGAAGAGCACGAAGAGTGCGAAGAACGACGCCGCCACGGATGACACGACAGATACGAGTAGCGATGCAGCCGACGACTCGACGAGTGAGGCGACCAACGAAGACGAATCCTCGCCGCGTAAGCGCCGCCGTGGTGGACGCGGGCGTCGGCGTAAAGCTTCAGATGGAGATGACAACTCCGACACCAACGATGCTCAGTCCAGTGATTCGAACGACGAATCCAACGATCGATCTGCCGGCGGTGACGCTCCGGATGGTGAGCCATCGGAGTCCGATGAATCGAACGGAGACGCTGACGGGGACGCTGACGGGGACGCTGACGGTTCTGCCCCCAAGCGGCGGCGTCGACGTCGTCGTCGCGCCGGAGCGCTGAGCGACGATGAACCTTCACCGGATGATCCACCGGACACCGTGGTCAAGGTGCGAGCCCCGCGCGAGCGGAAGAGTGATCGCGGTGACTCAGACGACATGCGGGGATCCACGCGCCTGGAGGCGAAGAAGCAGCGTCGTCGTGAAGGCCGCGAGGCTGGACGTCGTCGCGCCCCGATCCTGAGCGAAGCTGAATTCCTGGCCCGCCGGGAGTCGGTGGAACGCGTGATGGTGGTGCGACAAGGCGATGACCGCACACAGATCGCGGTTCTCGAAGACGGCGTGCTCGTCGAGCACTACGTCACCAAGGGTTCATCGACCTCGATGGTCGGCAACGTCTACCTCGGTCGCGTGCAGAACGTGCTGCCGAGCATGGAAGCAGCGTTCGTCGACATCGGCCGCGGCCGCAACGCCGTGCTCTACGCCGGCGAAGTGAATTGGGATGCTGCCGGACTCGACGGACAGCCCAAGCGCATAGAGTTCGCGCTGAAGTCGGGCGATCCGGTGCTGGTCCAAGTGACCAAGGATCCGGTCGGGCAAAAGGGTGCACGGCTGACCAGCCAGATCTCGTTACCCGGTCGCTTCCTGGTCTACGTGCCCGATGGCTCGATGACCGGTATCAGCCGCAAACTCCCGGACACCGAGCGCAGTCGGCTCAAGTCGATCCTCAAGCGAGTCATGCCCGAGGACGCCGGTGTGATCGTTCGCACAGCAGCCGAAGGTGCCTCCGAGGATGCTCTCGAAGCCGACGTGGAGCGGTTGCAGGCGTTGTGGACCGACATCACCGACGCCACCACGAAGGCATCACCGCCGGAATTGCTCTATAGCGAACCGGATATCGCTATCAAGGTCGTCCGCGACATGTTCAACGAGGACGTCGCGAAGCTCGTCATCTCCGGCGACTCGGCGTGGCGCACCGTCGATGCCTACATCTCCGCTGTCGCCCCCGACCTTCTCGAGCGACTCGATCACTGGGTGCAGCCGGAGGATGTCTTCGCGCACTACCGGATCGACGAGCAGTTGATGAAGGCTCTCGACCGCAAGGTGTGGTTGCCCTCGGGCGGTTCATTGGTGATCGATCGCACCGAAGCTATGACTGTTGTGTCCAAAATCCTCGTGCCGCGTCAACGTTCGGGTGGCAACCTCGAACAGACCGTGACCAAGAACAATCTGGAAGCAGCTGAGGAGATCGTTCGCCAACTGCGTCTTCGCGATATCGGTGGCATCATCGTCGTCGACTTCATCGACATGGTGCTGGAAAGCAATCGCGATCTGGTTTTGCGCCGTCTCGTTGAATGTCTAGGCCGCGACCGCACCAAGCACCAGGTAGCCGAAGTGACGAGCCTTGGGCTGGTCCAGATGACGCGCAAGCGCATCGGATCGGGCCTGCTGGAGTCGTTCTCGGAAACCTGCGAGGTGTGCAACGGCCGCGGCGTCAAGGTGTCCTTGGTGCACGCGCACGAGCCGGCCCCACGTTCGCGTCGTCCTGCCGGTGCAGTCGATCCGGCGGAGGTCGCTGCGCGGGCCCTGGCGGCCCGCGAGGCCGGCACATCGACCGATGCCGCGTCAGCGGTGGCGGCGGGGGAGCCCGAGATCGAAGTATCTAAGGGCGAACTTCCCGAGGCGGACCTGCCCGAACTACCGGAAGCCGCCTCGGACCAGTCACTGTTCGCCAGCGACGACTAACCGACGAACTCCAGCGCAGACCCGCAAGGCCACCCAACCGACAAGGAGGGGGCGGGGGAGGCAGCCGGTACCGGCATGCCGTAACCTTTCCCCTCGCGCCTAGTGCGCCCCCTCCCTCGCGGGCGGGACAGATAACTTGGTTTTCACGACAGGAGCACCCACGTGTACGCGATCGTTCGAGCTGGCGGACGCCAGGAGAAGGTCGAGGTCGGCGACGTCCTCGTCGTGGATCGGGTTGCCGGTGAGCCGGGCTCGTCCCTGGAACTGCCCGCCGTGCTCGTGGTCGATGGCACGTCTGTCACCTCCGACAAGGCGGCCCTGGGCAAGGTGAAGGTCACGGCGGAGATCGTCGACCATCGTCGCGGCCCCAAGATCGACATCTTGAAGTACAAGAACAAGACCGGCTACCGCCGCCGCCAGGGCCACCGCTCTGAGCTGACCGCGGTGAAGGTCACCAACATCGCAGCCGGCAAGTAGACGCGCCTACACAAGAGGAACCGACCATGGCACATAAGAAGGGTGCATCCAGCACCAGGAACGGACGCGACTCCAACGCTCAGCGTCTGGGCGTCAAGCGCTTCGGTGGTCAGGCTGTCGGAGCCGGCGAGATCATCGTGCGTCAGCGCGGTACTCACTTCCACCCTGGTCAGAACGTGGGACGAGGCAAGGACGACACCTTGTTCGCCCTCGCTGCCGGCACCGTGGAATTCGGTTCACACCGCGGACGCCGCGTCGTGAACATCCTCGCCTCCTCCTAGTCGCGTAACCCCGCGCGTCGGATCGATCTGCGCGCTGCACGCACCCGGGAGTACACATGAGCACCTTCGTCGACCGTGCGATCGTGCACGCGCAGGCCGGCAATGGTGGCAACGGTTGCTCGTCTGTTCACCGCGAGAAGTTCAAGCCGCTGGGGGGCCCCGATGGTGGCAACGGTGGCCGTGGCGGTGATGTGATCGCGATCGTTGATCCATCCGTGACAACGCTGCTCGACATTCAGCGACACCCGCATCGCAAGGCCGCGAACGGCAAACCCGGTCAGGGTTCGAACCGCAATGGAGCGGACGCCGACGATGTGATCGTCAAGGTTCCCCGCGGCACCGTTGTCACGACGGCTGATGGTGAGCCGATCATCGACCTTGTCGCGCCGGATGAATCATTCGTTCTCGCGCGCGGTGGTCGGGGCGGGCTTGGGAATGCGGCATTGGCATCCCCGAGGCGTAAGGCACCAGGTTTTGCGTTGCTGGGTGAGCCAGGGGAAATGCGCGACCTTGTTCTGGAACTGAAGACGGTGGCGGACGTGGCGCTCGTGGGTTACCCGAGTGCGGGGAAGTCGAGTCTGATTGCCGCGCTATCCGCTGCGCGCCCGAAGATCGCCGACTACCCATTCACCACCCTGGTCCCGAACCTCGGTGTTGTCACCGCGGACGACATCGTGTTCACCGTTGCTGACGTTCCTGGTCTAATCCCCGGTGCTAGCCAGGGCAAGGGCTTGGGTCTTGAGTTCTTGCGGCACGTCGAGAGGTGCAGTGTGCTTGTGCACGTGATCGACTGCGCCACCCTCGAGCCGGGTCGCGATCCACTCAGTGACCTGGACATCATCGAATCCGAACTTCAGGCCTACGGCGGACTCGCTGATCACCCCCGGCTTGTGGCGCTGAACAAGATCGACATTCCCGACGCCCTCGAGATGGCGGACTTCATTCGTCCCGACCTGGACGCTCGCGGCTATCGGGTGTTCGAGGTTTCCGCGGTCAGCCGTGAGGGGTTGCGTCCATTGGCTTTCGCCATGGGGCAGTTGGTTCTCGAGGCGCGAGCCCGCGAAGAACTTGTCGTTGCCCCCAGAGTGGTGATTCGTCCCACGCCGGTCGACGATGCGGGATTCACCGTCCGCGCCGAACCCGAGGGTTTTCGCGTACTGGGTTCGCGCCCCGAACGTTGGGTACGTCAGACGGACTTCAGCAACGACGAAGCCGTGGGCTACCTCGCCGATCGTCTGGCGAGGCTGGGCGTGGAAGAGGAACTTGCAAGTCTGGGTGCGCGAGCCGGCGCCACCGTGATGATCGGCGCTGGAGATGGTGCCGTCGTATTCGATTGGCAGCCCACGATCGGCGCTGGACCGATTGGTCCGCGCGGTAGCGATGATCGGCTCTATGTTGCCGAGGACGTGTACGACGATAACGACGACGTCATCGTTGAGTACGGAAACGAGGACAATTCGTTCAAGGCGCCCGACGAAGCGCCCGATGAACGAGGAGAAGACCAATGACCGACGCGCGGAATGCGATCGCGTCGGCTGACCGCATCGTGGTGAAGGTTGGGTCATCGTCGTTGACGTCGGCCGGCGGGGGAGTCGACGAGGCCCGCGTCGATGCGATCGTTCGCAGCATCGCTGCTCGACATTCGCGCGGAACCCAAGTGGTCGTGGTCAGTAGTGGTGCCATCGCATCGGGTTTCCCCACCCTCGGTTTACGTCGCCGTCCCCAGGATCTCGCTACGCAACAGGCATCGGCGAGTGTGGGACAGGGCATGCTGCTCGCGCGCTACACACATGCATTCGCTGGGCATGGCATAACGGTTGGTCAAGTCCTGCTCACCAGCGACGACGTCACTCGCCGTAGCCACTACCGCAATGCCCAGCGGACACTGTTCCGACTCTTAGAACTCGGTGTGGTGCCCATCGTCAACGAGAACGACACCGTGGCCACAGATGAGATCAGGCTCGGTGACAACGATCGACTTGCTGCCCTTGTGGCGCATGTTGTGCAGGCGAAGGCGTTGATCTTGCTGTCGGATGTGGAAGGTCTCTACGACGCACCACCGAGCAAGTCTGAGGCGCAATTGATCCGAGAGGTCCACCATGTGGGTGAGA
The DNA here is from genome assembly GCA_027729865.1 of Actinomycetota bacterium. Classification (GTDB taxonomy): domain Bacteria; phylum Actinomycetota; class Actinomycetes; order S36-B12; family S36-B12; genus S36-B12. The sequence continues at coordinate 8,859 of JAQCBM010000007.1, read as the reverse complement.
TCGACGGGGTTCGTTTTGGCGGAGCCGGTGGCGCAGGTGTCGGCCTAGGTGGCATGGCAACCAAGGTCCAGGCTGCGACGATCGCAACCGGTGCAGGGATTCCTACACTCGTGGCGTCGTCGTCGGTTGCTGACGCCGCGTTGGATTCCGCCGATGTCGGCACCGTGTTTCACGCTACGGGACAGCGGTCCTCGACTCGGTTGCTGTGGCTTGCGCACGCGACCACGCCCACGGGAACGCTTACATTGGACGACGGCGCAGTCGAAGCATTGACGGTTCGACGCGCATCACTGTTACCAGCGGGTATCACTGCGGTGAATGGTTCGTTTGTTGCAGGAGATCCCGTGGACTTATTAGACCAAAGTGGTCGCGCAATCGCCCGAGGTTTGGTCAACTTTGATGCACGAGAGTTACCAGAACTCCTCGGACGCTCGACCCGGGACCTTGCACGTGAACGAGGACCCGAGTACGAACGGGAAGTCGTGCACCGCGACGACATGGTCGTGTGGGCGGCTACGTAAGTAGGTCGTTGATACGTCCTAGGTAAGACCTAGGCGAAAGGGGGGCGAGTGGTCCTCCGCAGTGTTCCACCCGATGCAACAGTCGGATCGCAACGCATGTGGCATGTCACGTTGACCGTCGCGGGCAATGAGCGACCAACCTCCGATGTCTTCGATGCACTCACTCGACTCAGTCACCTGCATCCGTTCCTTCTGGAAGCTCGATACGGCACCAGTCGCGCCGAACTTCGGTACTGGGAAGAAGCCGAGGACATGGCGGCAGCCACCGCAGTAGCGAGTCGGATGTGGCGCGCACACGAGCGCTCGGCCGACCTGCCGAATTGGGACGTTGTGGGCCTACAGGTGCTCGATCGGCAGACCTACCTGCAGCGCGAACCGCTGCGAGCCGTGCCCGAAGCGGGCTGGATAGCTCCGTTCTAGTCACTCCCTGCAGCGCAGGCGCATGATCGGCGTACCCTGGCGCCATGTTGGATGATCGCGAACTCGTACACGACACCGCCCGGCGCGCCCGGGTAGCCGCCCAGGAACTGCGCGTGCTGACCCGCGACCAAAAGGATGCCGCGCTGCTGGCGATGGCCGACGCACTCGAGGCGCACTCGGTGACGATTGTTCAAGAGAACGCCGCCGATATCGCCCGGGCCCGTGAAAACGGCACCTCCGATGCACTCATCGATCGATTGACGCTCACCGCGGACCGCATCGCAGCGATCGCCCAGGCCCTGCGCGATGTCGCGGCGCTTCCTGATCCGGTGGGCGAGGTGATTCGCGGCTACACGCTTCCCAATGGTTTGCAGGTTCGGCAGGTCAGAGTGCCGATCGGTGTGGTCGGCATGATCTACGAGGCCCGGCCGAATGTGACGGTCGATGCCGCGGGTCTATGTCTGAAGAGCGGTAACGCTGCCCTGCTGCGCGGGTCCTCGTCTGCGATGAGTAGCAATCACGCTCTCGCCGATGCCATGCGCAGCGCACTCATCGGCCAAGGGCTGAACCCGGACGCTGTTCAACTCGTTCCCGGTGATTCGCACGAGTCTGTCAAGCACCTGATGACGGCGCGTGGCCTCGTGGACGTTCTGATTCCGCGCGGTGGTGAGTCGCTTATCCGCAGCGTGGTGGAGAACTCCACGGTTCCGGTCATTGAGACGGGCGTGGGCAACTGCCATGTCTACGTAGACAAAGACGCCGATATCGACAAAGCCGTGTCGCTCGTGGTGAACAGCAAGGCACAGCGGGTCAGCGTGTGCAATGCCGCCGAAACGCTGCTCGTGCACAAGGACATCGCCGATGCGTTCTTGCCGAAGGCCCTCGATGCGCTCGCCCAGGCGGGTGTGCGTCTGCACGCCGAGGACCGGTTCGCCGACGCAGCTCGGGGTGGAGCGTGCGAAGTAGTGGAAGCAACCGATGAGGACTGGGCCGCGGAGTACTACTCCCTCGACCTGGCAGCCGCACTCGTGGACGACATCGATGCGGCGATCGACCACATCCGTCGGTGGTCCTCCGGTCACACCGAAGCGATCATCACCGACAGTCAATCCGCAATCGCGCACTTCACCTCTCGTATCGACTCCGCGGCGATCATGGTGAATGCTTCGACCCGATTCACCGACGGTGGCGAGTTCGGTTTCGGCGCCGAGATCGGCATCTCCACTCAGAAGCTGCATGCCCGTGGGCCCATGGGGCTCCCCGAACTCACGTCCACCACGTACATCGTGACCGGCGACGGTCACATTCGCTCCTAGGCGGGGAACGGGTATCGTGCCCGTATGACGTCATCTGCAACGAACGCTGTCGTCCTCGCGAGCGAGGCTGCCGGTGAAGCCGGCGCTCCGGCCTGGTTGTTCGGGGTGGTCGCCTTCGGCATCCTCGTTGGCCTGCTGGTCGTGACCATGATGATCAAGGTCGACCGCTGAGCAATCCAGCACCAGCCAGTCCAGCCCCCGCCACCCGCCGCATCGGTGTGATGGGTGGCACCTTCGACCCCATCCACCATGGACACCTGGTTGCGGCCTCTGAGGTGGCCCATCGCTTCGGCCTCCAGCGCGTGATCTTCACCCCCACCGGCCTTCCGTGGCACAAGAACCGAACCGCAACCTCGGGTGAGGACCGCTACCTCATGACCGTCATCGCCACTGCTGCCGATACCCGCTTCGAGGTCTCGCGCGTGGATATCGATCGTGAGGGTCCCACCTACACCGTTGACACCCTGCGCGATCTGCAAGAGCAGTACGCCACGAACCATCCGAACTCACCGGCTGAGTGGTTCTTCATTACCGGAGCGGATGCGCTCGCCGAGATCGTCGGCTGGCACGACCCCGACGGCATCATCGATCGCGCGCACCTGGTGGGTGTGACTCGACCCGGACACAAGCTCACCGATCCCGGACTTCCGGACGGGGTAGTGACGCTTATCGAGATCCCAGCCCTTGCTATATCCAGTAGCGATATTCGTTCCCGGGTGGCCGAAGAGAAGCCCATTGATTACCTGGTGCCCGAAGGGGTGGCCCGGTGGATCCGCAAAAAGCGCCTCTACACGAAAGAGCACTCATGACGGCAGCGTCCGAATCAGTCGAAACCGCGATCGCCGCCGCCCAGGCCGCATCGGACAAACTTGCAACCGACATCATCGCCATCGATGTCAGCGAGCAGTTGGTCATCACCGATGTGTTCGTCATCTGCTCGGCAGCCAACGAACGGCAAGTCAAGGCGATCGTCGATGCAATCGAGGAGAAACTGCACGCGAGTGGCATCAAACCCATCCGCCGCGAAGGCCTCAAAGACACGCACTGGGTGCTCCTGGACTTCGGCGATGTTGTGGTGCACGTGCAGCAGGCCGAGGACCGCATCCACTACGCGATCGAGCGGCTGTGGAAAGACTGTCCGTTGATCGAGCTCCCCGAGACCGTCACGTCCGGTCAAACTGCAGGACCGGCCGGTGATTGATCGCCACGAGCGACGCATCGTCTTATGGCGACACGGTCGCACCGCCTGGAACGCCGAACGCCGCTTCCAGGGTCAATCCGATATCGAACTCGACGACGAAGGCCGCGCCCAAGCGCAGCGTGCCGCGAGCTTGTTGGTGCACCTCACACCGAGCCGGATCATTTCCAGCGATCTATCTCGTGCGTTCGCCACCGCGCAGGCGCTGGCTGATCTCACCGATCTCGAAGTCATCAGCGATGAACGCTTGCGCGAGACGTTCGCGGGGGAGTGGGAAGGTCTGCGCCGACCCGAATTGCTGGCCACCTACGGCGATACCGTTGCGCAGTGGGCGTCGGATTCCCACGCCCGTCCCGGCGGCGGCGAAACGCGCATCGAGGTTGCCGAACGCATGGTCGAGGCGATCAACGACTACGTGGGCGAACTGCCTCCCCAGGGAACTCTCGTGGTCGCCACGCACGGTGGCTCCGCCCGCGCTGCGATCGGTGCGCTGCTGGAGTTACCGCCGCAGAACTGGGCCTGCCTGGGTGTGCTGAGTAACTGCGCCTGGTCGATACTCACCGAGAACACGACCGGCCACGGTCCAGCCTGGCGTTTGCAGGAATACAACGCGGGCTCACTTCCCACCCCCGCCCTCGCCGACGACCGCTAACCAGCTGCTTTGCTCAGCTCGGCGTTTTTCCCGGTATCCGGGAAATCTGCTTCGCTTTTCCCGGATACCGGGAAGAAGAACGCGTTCGTCCCAGCATCCGGCTGCCTCACGTTGTCTCCCGAGGGGTATGCTTCCGATTCGCTCGTTTCGGGGCTGTAGCGCAGCTGGTAGCGCACCTCCATGGCATGGAGGGGGTCAGGGGTTCGAGTCCCCTCAGCTCCACCGAAATTCGGGATATCACTCCGCGCAGAAAACGCCCCACCCTCCAAACGAAGGGTGGGGCGTCGCTTGTTCAGGCGTCAACGAGGGCGTGTCAGCCCTTCATCACGATTACCTTCAACTTGCTGACGGACGCGGCACCTCCGCCAGGCGGAGTAGCCACGATGCGCACGGTGGCCGTGCCGGGCTCTTCGGCGATGATCATCCACGAGGTGGTTCCGGGCGCTCCCACCAGATCTGTCTCAGGAGCTGTGTACATGCCCTTGCCAACCGAGACGGCTTGCTTGTCTCCGCGGACTTTGGCCTTCCAGGTGTATCCCGTGGTGCGGTTGGTCTCCAGTCGAAGCTCGACCGCTTCGCCAGGAATCAGTCGGATCTGCCCCGGCAGTTCGGTCAACGTCAACGTCACGTCTTCCTTGGCCTGAGCGGCGCCGACAGACATGCCCAGGGCCATAGCCAAGGCGATGAACAGGGTGCTTGTGATTCGAATGATCGAGTTCATGGCCATACCCAATCACATTTACGCGTGCGGTTCGGCCTCTACTGAGGGACCTTTGCGTGTGGCCAGGTAGGAACCGAGGATGACGAGCGGGAAGCCGACGACGATTCCCCAGGTGATTGGCTCGGACAAGATTGCCACACCGAGCAACAGCGCCACGGCAGGCGCGATGAAGGTGATGACCGTCGTGCGTGATGGACCGGCCTCAGCGATCAACGCGAAGAACGTGATGAATGCAAGTGCCGTGCAGAAGACGCCCAGGATCACCACGGACCACCAGGCTTCCACAGGCACCGCGCCACTGGGCCGGGTCACCCATGCAAGCGGCGCGTACGCGATTGCGTTGATGAGTAGCGCCATCGTGATGACGGTCAATGCAGGCGCTCGCGACAGTTTGGTCGCAACGATCATCGGTCCGAATGCATAACCCACCACGGTTATGCCCAATGCGGCCACGCTGAGCCAGTCATCGCCTCTGATGTCGATACCCACCAGCGTTACAACGCCGAGCACACCGATCGCTAGCCCGATCGCGCGCGATTTCGTCACGCGATCATCAATCCCAATTCGCCAACCGATCACCGCAGCAACGATCGGAACTGCGGCGATCAAGATCGCGGTGGTGGAACTCGACAGTCGGATCTCGGCGTAGGACAGCGCGCCGAATGGCAGCGCGATCTCCACGAACGCGAACACCACGATCCACGACCAGTCGGTCATGTTCAGGCGCTTGATGTCCCCGCGCGCAAGCACGATGGGTATCAAGATCGCCGCACCCAAGGCGACGCGCACCCACACCACCATCGCGGGGGAGAGGGTCTCCACGGCGATCTTGATGAACAGGTACGGGATTCCCCACAGCACCGAAAGCGCGATGAACAGCGCCCAACCCCGAGCAGTCACGAGGGCGCACTGTACGCCTGGCCGACGGGACGGCGCTGCTGGCGAGTGAAGGTCGGGAAGAAGAGCACGAACTTCCCGGAAACGGGGGCGGAGAGCACGAATTTCCCGGATACAGGGAAAAACGGGGGAGGGGTGGGGGCACTGCCAGGATGCGCCTGTGTCCGCTCACTCTCCGGCGCGCCATCTGCTGGTGATCGCCGATTCGCTCGCCTTCCACGGCCCCGAGCGCATCGAGGTTCCCACCGACCCCCGCCTCTACCCCCAGGTGTGCGCCAAAGAGCTCGACGCGCAGGTGGACCTTCTCGCCCGCGAGGGTTGGACCTCACGCGATGGGTGGTGGGCCCTCACTAAGGATCCGGTCGCCTATGGCGTCTACCTGCCGCGCGCGGATTACGTCCTGATCGGCCTCGGCGGCATGGATCAATTACCCGCGTCGATTCCGGTGTGGTTGCGCAACACGATTCCCTACGTACGCCCCGGTGGACTACGACGACGCCTCCGCGCCGCATACCGCGACCTCACCCCAACCATCATCCGCACGACCAGGGGCGCGTTCCGTCAGGTGCCGCAGCAGGTCACCGACCGCTACCTCACTCGCATCATCGAAGCCATTCGCGCGGTGCGTCCGGACGTCTCTATCGCGCTGCTTGCCCCCACTCCCTACGACTCCCCGTACTACCCGGCCCAGCGGCATCATGCGAGCGCGCTGACCGCCGCCCGGCAACTCGCAACCCGACTCGATGTTCCACTGGTCGATCCGAGCCCTTTCGTGCTCCCCGGGCTGCGCGACGGCAGCGCCAACCCCGATGGCATGCATTGGTCGTGGCAAGCCCACGCGTCCGTGGGCGCGGCCTGCGCCCAGGTGCTGGGTAGTCTTGCCCGGCCATGACTAGCCCAGCCGATACGCCAGCCGCGGATAGCGACGAGAACCGCTACAACTTCACCGCTATCCAAGAGCGTTGGCTGCCGGTCTGGGACGAGCTCGCACCCTTCCGTTCGGGTCTGCCGAACGATGATCGGCCTAAGAAGTACGTGCTGGACATGTTCCCCTACCCCTCAGGTGATCTGCATATGGGTCACGCGGAGGCGTACGCGCTGGGCGATGTGATCGCCCGCTATTGGGTGCAAAAGGGTTTCAACGTGATGCATCCGATCGGCTGGGATGCCTTCGGTCTGCCCGCGGAGAACGCCGCCATCCGTCGCGGCGAGGATCCGGTGCGCTGGACCTACGACAACATCGCCCAGCAGAAATCATCCATGCGCCGGTACGCGTGCAGCTTCGACTGGGATCGAGTCCTCAACACCTGCGATCCGGAGTACTACCACTGGAACCAGTGGTTCTTCCTGCAGATGTTCAAGCGCGGGCTGGCGTATCGCAAAGCAAGCAACGTCAACTGGTGCCCGGAATGCCAGACCGTGCTCGCCAACGAGCAGGTGGTCGCTGGACTGTGCGAACGCTGCGACACCGCAGTCACCAAGAAGAAGCTCACGCAGTGGTACTTGAAGATCACCGATTACGCCGATCGCCTTCTTGACGACATGGCCCAACTCGAAGGCGCATGGCCGGAGAAGGTGCTGCTCATGCAGCGCAACTGGATCGGTCGATCCACCGGCGCCGAGGTCGATTTCGTGATCGAGGGCCGCGACGAGCCCGTCACCGTTTACACAACGCGCCCGGACACGTTGTATGGCGCGACGTTCTTCGTCGTCGCCGCGGACTCCGATCTTGCTGCTGAACTCGCCGCAGGCACTCCGGCAGAAGCCGAGTTCGCGCAATACCTGGAAAAGGTGAAGCAGATCTCGGAGATGGATCGCCTGGACTCCTCGCGTGAGAAGAGCGGTGTGTTCTTGCAGCGCTACGCGATCAACCCGGTGAACGGTGAGCGCATTCCGGTGTGGGCATCGGACTACGTCCTTGCCGATTACGGCACCGGCGCGATCATGGCGGTACCTGCGCACGATCAGCGCGACTTGGATTTCGCGAAGGCATTCGATCTTCCGGTGCGCGTGGTGGTTGACGCCGGTGAGGATCCGTCGGTCACGTGGGAAGCAACCGCCGACGACGGCCTGCACATCAACTCCGGTCCGCTGGATGGTCTGAACAAAGAAGAGGCGATCGCGAAGATCATCGAGATCCTGGCGGAGCGCGGCACCGGCAAGGAAGCGGTCAACTACCGCCTACGCGACTGGCTCATCTCGCGTCAGCGCTACTGGGGAACACCCATCCCGATCATCCATTGCCCCTCGTGCGGAGAGGTTCCAGTTCCCGACGCTCAACTTCCGGTGAAGTTGCCGCCGGCCGAGGGTTTGGACCTCAAGCCGAAGGGCACATCACCGCTGGGCGCTGCCACCGGGTGGGCGAACGTTGCCTGTCCGCAGTGCGGCGGCGAGGCAACGCGCGATCCGGACACGATGGACACCTTCGTCGATTCGTCTTGGTACTACCTGCGTTATGTCGATCCCCACGATGAGACCGCCGCGTTCGATCCGGCGAAGGTGCGCGAGTGGCTGCCGGTAGACCAGTACGTGGGCGGCGTTACCCACGCGATCTTGCATCTTCTGTATAGCCGCTTCTTCACCAAGGTCCTGAACGACATGGGATTGGTCGACTTCAACGAGCCGTTCACCCGCCTGCTCAACCAGGGCATGGTGATCATGGAAGGTTCGGCCATGAGTAAGTCGCGCGGCAACCTGGTGCGATTGTCCGATGAGCTCGGTGCGCACGGTGTCGATGCCATTCGTTTGTCCATGGTCTTCTCCGGTCCTCCCGAAGATGACGTCGATTGGGCCGATGTTTCACCCGCGGGCTCCACCAAGTTCCTGGCGCGCGCGTGGCGGCTGTCCGGCGACGTCACCTCCGCCCCGGGCGTCGATCCAGCCACCGGTGATCTCGCCGTTCGCAAGGCAACCCACCGCGCGCTGCACGATGCAGCTCTCGCGGTCGAAACCTTCCGGTTCAACGTGGCTGTTGCGCGCTTCATGGAATTGGTGAACGTGCTGCGCAAGGCCATCGACTCCGGCCCTGGACCCGATGATCCTGCGGTACGCGAGGGCGCGGAGGCCGTTGCGATCATGCTCTCGCTCGTCGCCCCGTACACCGCTGAGGACATGTGGGCTCGGCTCGGTCACGA
>JAQCBM010000261.1 GCA_027729865.1 Actinomycetota bacterium | reverse complement strand
TACCGCCCCGAATTCGCGAGTATGAGCTAGGGGGAGTCCATTCCCCCAGCCAACGGTCGAAGCAGGCTGTGCATTGACTACTCAGAATACGGAGAGCCGCCGTTCACACCTGCGTCGACGCGGGTGGGCCAGTCCGAAGTTGCGGATCTCTTCGATGACTATCTCTGCACGTGGATCGGTTCTCCAGGCTAGTCCCCGCGGCTTCCATCAACATGACTTTGCTGGATGCGGCGAAGTTCCATTCGGCTAAGCGGCTTAGCATCGGTTGACCGTGGTGACCAAGACGCCCGGCCGCACCTAGCTTGGCTCACGCAAGCAGGTGGATGAACGTAGCCGAGGGTGTGTTGGTGGTCATCAACTGCACTTCTCCTCAGGAAGCGCCAGATGGAAGCCTGTTCCGGCTTCCCGGACAGTTCGGTTAGGTGATCCTGTCGCGGTGACGGCGGCGGGGGTTGCACCAGCCTTCGATCCATTCGAAGATCGCCGACGCCAGCACGACCCGACAGGTCCAGTGCTGGCGGTTGAGCAGCTCGCGCTGCATGGTCGATCAGAACGACTCTCGATGACGGCGTTATTCAGCGCCACTGCTACCGCGGCGAAGCTGCCAGCCCACGGTGAGGTAATCACGGCGGTGATCCAGAGTGACGATTCGTCGAGGGTGGGCAGGAGACCAAAGGGATTGTTGTCGTTGTGGCGAGCCGCTGCGGTGGGTGGGCTACTGATCGACGTCGACTTCGTTCTTGAGGTGGGAGCGCGAGCGCCCGGTGGGACATCCTTCTTGGGTGTCTTTGGAGTTCACTCAGGTCTGAGGTGGGTGGCAGTGGCGAGCCTCGGCAGAGCAACCACTGCCGGGAGGAACTGCCCTCCACTAGGCCCAGGGCGATTCACCTGTCGATGAGTTGTGTTGCGTCAAGATTCGGGGGGAGTTCCGCTGTGGGTGTCCCGTCGGATCCTTGGACCTCCACGATCTAGTTCAGAATTGCCTCCCGGTCGCGCAAACATGAATAACCCCAATGTGGCGAACCCCAGCACGCCGCCCAGAAGGGCATCAGTGCGCAAGCCAACGATGAGAGACTCCTTATGCATTTCCTCGAGTTCCTTGTCACCGGGAATGTTGTAGGAGTAGATGCGCAATTGCTCGGCATGGCTGGTACTGGATTGAATGTCGTCTCGGAGTGATTCGGCTGACGCGCTCGACGCTCCGCCGGCCAGGAGCTTCGTCTCGACCGCTGTGCCGATGGCGACAAGGACGAGTGGGCCGATCAATACCGCGCTCAGCGTTCCTGACACTGCACCGGACGCCTTTTGATACGCCGATACATTGCCGGCGAAGCGAGGGGGCTGCGAGCTCATCATCGCGTTGTTCAGCACCACTGCGACCGCGGTGAAGCTGCCAGCCCAGAGCGAGGTGATGACGGCCGTGATCCAGATTGATGAGTCATCCTGGACGGCTAGGAGTCCAAGGGTGAAAACAATGTACAGACAGATAAGACCAACTCCGCCACGTGACAAACCCCACCGCTGCACCACCGGACCCGCAACGAATTTGGCGCCGACGACGCAGGTGAGTTGAAGCGGAATCATGATCAGAGCGGTTTGCAGTGCGTTAAGCCCAAAGAGGTATTGCCAGCCCACCGTGATGAAGAAGAAGGTGTTAGCCAGGGGAAACACGAGAAAGGCAACGATAAGTGGCCACGTGGAGCGCGACGTCAAGGGTACGAGTGATAGCGAGGGATGCGAGAGTCGGCGACGCGTCCAGACAAAGAGTGCCAGCGCCAGTGTGGCGCCCACGAGTGGGATCCACACACGGGGGCTGGCGATGCCGCCCAGGGACCAATGATTGAAGACCTGGAGCACCCCAGCCATGAATATCCCAGCAAGCAGCGGCGTCATGAGTTCAATGGGCTTACCGGTGGTGATGGTGGGGGTGGGCCGCAGAAGAAGCCATGTGGACAGCACAATCAAGACGGAAAGGCAGGCCCAAATAACTGGAATCCAGCGCCAAGAACTGATTTGCGTGATGATTCCGGCCAGCACCGGGATGGTGATGAATCCCACCGGGGCAACTATCCCGAGGGTGGCGAACGCCGTCGCACGGTCGCGTGTGTCGCCAATTCTGGCACTCAGCATTCCCAGCGCGACCACGCTCAGCGTGACACCGCTCGTGCTCACCATGAGTAGTCCGAAAGTAACGAGGGGGAGATTCGGCGCGGTGGACACGACCGCGCAGCCGAACATGTACGCCAGCGCTGCGAAGAGAAGAGATCGACGGTCACCGAACCGTTGAGCCATGACACCGGCAATGAAGACGACCAAGAGGGCACCGATACTGGGAATCGCTAGGGCGCCGCTGGCCTGGTCGAGCGTGAGCTGGAGATCGTCCAGCATGGGCAGGATCAGGTAGCTCATCCCTGCGGCCACCACCGTGGTCGAACTGGAGGCTAAGCACACCGTGATCACGAGTCGAAGCTTGGCTCCGGAGTCCATGCGGTCCCTTCCTTCGCCGATCACCGCGAGGGTATGCCCGAGAGTACAGCGATCAACTGCACGCTGTCGTGGTGTCCTTGCCCCCGCACACGACGATCGTCGAGAGAGGGATGTCTCGGTTGGGCTGCTGAACCTCACCAGGACAAGGCGAACTGACCCAGGTTCGCGGCATGAGTGGGACTTCGGCAGGTGACGTCGTATCCATATCTGCCGCCTGAGCGAAAATAGAATACTCTAGTGGAAGCAGGTTTGGTTCCACGTTGCTAGGTGGCTACCTTCGATGCACGAACAATTGACGTGGGCGGTCACAGATGTGGTGCCTGGTCGGAGGCTCACATGATGAGGGGGATGCGTGGGCAAATCCAAGGTCATGGACGGTGCTCGTGTTCGCCGGTCAGGATGGTCTCTGGGAACCACATGTCCATTCAGTTGCAGGCACTGCTATACCGCTGCCAGTAGGCAGAAGTCCGGTGAACTCACAGTCGAGCACATCAATGCCGTCATTGATACCTTCGTTGCGTTGGGCGTCGAATCAGTGGTCCTCGGTGGCAACGAGCCGATCTACGCCGGTGGCGCGGATCCGAGATCGTCTCTGCTGCCCCTCATCATCACCGAGTTGCTCGCCGAAGGCATCAAGCCGATCCTTATCACTTCGGGACTGAGTGCTCGGTTCCTGGAGATGTATTCCCCCGATCTATTCCCGTTGCTCGCTGCCGTCGTGTTGAGTCTGGACTCACCGGTTGAAGATGATCACAATGCGAGCAGAGGGGCTCCCCTGTTCCAGATTGCCAAACGAGCTCGCGATACCTGTCACGAGGCTGGCGTCCCGACTCTGATCTGCGTCACGCCGATGAAGGCCAACTTCACTGTTGAAACCCTCACTGGGTTCGTGAACCTGGCCGAGGACTGGGGGAGCCTTCTGCGAATGAACACCTATAAGAGCAGTGGCGGCCTGGCCGATCCGCAGGCGGTGACCCTCGAACAGTACTGGGACGGATACCGATACTTAGTGGAGAACTGCACGACGATGCTCGTTGACGAGCCTCCGCTGTTTCCCTGGTTTGGCCGGGAGGCGGGTCCCAACTGTGGGAACTCTTCAATCCGCGTCGGCTTTCCCACCAAGGACGGGGATATCCCCATCACTCCCTGCCAGTACCGCCCCGAATTCGCGAGTATCGGCTACGGGGGACCTCTCCCCCCAGCCAACGGTCGAAGCAGGCTGTGCA
>JAQCBM010000260.1 GCA_027729865.1 Actinomycetota bacterium | reverse complement strand
GCCCGGCGCGTGATGCCGTGCCGGTGATTCTCACTCCAGCAGGCACAGCCACGTTGTCGGCGTCAGTGAGCGCGTTCCTTGCATCGAATTTTCCGGCGGCTTCGGCGTGGTGTTCGAGCAACAGCGCACCGGCCGGTTGCATCGCCCCAGGTTTCGCCGTTGTGTTCGGCGGGCCGAACTCCATTCCCGATTCGTTAGTGGGCAGCGTCTCGTCGCTCGTGCACGGCGGACTAGCTGCGGCAAACGATCGCTTGCCACAACTCGATGCCCTGTTCGCCACGCGACTCGACATGAGCCCGGTGTTCGCCGACTCGACGGGTGCAGCAGCGTCGGCGCGGGTCTGCGTGCTACGCGACGACATGCGCAACGCCCGTTGGTTGGTGGCCTTGGGTGCCACCACGACAGCCACGGTCGACGTCATGGTGAGCGGCCGGTACCGCACCGACTCCGATGGCACTGCCAGATCCCCCGGGTTGTCAAGTCCGTTCTGTGGTGGGGCGCCTGAGGAGTCGCTCTCCTTACGGGCGGCATCGCTGGCCGGCCCAACTTCGACTGGGATATCGCTCGACACGTCGGCTGCCCGCTGGATCGGGCTATCGACAACGATCTCGGCGTCTGCCCCCACCAGTTCGTCTGGGGTGGACTCAACAGATGTCTCGACCTCTGCGGCGGTGACGTCCTGGACGTTCACTCTCGACACCCCGACCGTGAGTGCCACGGTGGGTGGCACCTCGGTCGCGATCACCCAGGTGAACCTGACGATCACCCTCACTCGAGGTGCCGACACCCCAGGTAATGGCGGGATCAGTTCCTTCGTTGCAAACGCCACAATCTCCACACCTAACGGGACCATCAACGCCACGGCGTCTGGCGAAGCAATTCTGGAAGACTCCGTGTGGAAGTTCCGTGGCTCAGCGGACTACTCGGGACCGTGGAGTGGGCGTGGAGGATGGGGGGCCAACATCTCTATCGGTGTACCGGGCTTGAGTGACGACTCTCTCGTTTGGCGCTTTGACGGACTCTTATCAGTCTGAACGTGACGAGAACTTAATCTGTTATCAGTGTACTAACGGTGTAACAAATACTCGTTGGTGCAGGTGATCGTTCCGTAACGTGTGAAGGAACCCGTATCGACGTGTCACAGCTCTGCTCGAAGCGTAGTTACATGGTTCAACGGTAAGCGGTCGCAGGGCGTGAACAACCCGACACTCGCAAACCGATTTTCATGTCCACTAACAAGGAGGAAACTCTTGGAAATCAATCGGAAGCGAGTGGCCAGGCGCCTCGCGTCTGGCCTCATGGCCGGCGCAATGGTTCTTGGTGGGCTTGCGATCTCTGGTGGGTCGGTAGCTGCGAAGACTCCAACTTCGAAGTCGACTGACCGCCTCGCTGGTGATGATCGTTACGAAACGGCCGTAGCGATCGCCCGCGACTATTCGACGGCGGTCGGTAAAAACGGCATCGTCGTTGCGTCGGGTGAATCCCCCTACGACGCGCTGGCTGCGTCAGCGCTGGCTGGGTATATCGACGCTCCCATTATCCTCGTCCAGAAAGATACGTTGCCTGCGTCGGTAGCGGACTTCCTGAGCGATCAAGCAGAAGAGTTCCGCGGTGCGATCGCGAAGAAGGTCTACATCATTGGTGGAACCTCAGCGATCAGCGAAGATGTGGAAACTGCAATTAAGTCGATCGTTCAGGCGAACGACCCTCTGAGCCCCATCGGTTTTACCCGAATCGCTGGTGCTGACCGCTACGAGACGGCGAAGTTGATCTCGGAAGTTCCGGGATTGATGGACGCCAACGACCGACTCATTATCGTGAATGGATCGAACGGTCGCTGGGCCGACGCGCTCAGCGCAGCTCCTTTGGCAGCTGAAAATAAGTGGCCCGTGGTCCTCACCGGCGACGGGGGCTTGAACGCAACTGCGCTCGCAGTTGCGACGAAGTACGCAACTTTGCCGGGATCGGTCACCGAGTTCCTTCTCGTGGGAGGCACGAGCGTGCTTCCCGATTCGATCGCAACGCAGCTTGATGCTCTCGGCGTCAAGTGGCGGGACATTGATCGTCGCGGAGGGTCCGACCGTTACTGGACGAACTACGAGATCAACAGTTACATGCTCTTCGCTTATGGCGAGAGCAAGACCACTGGCTTTACCGGATCCACAGTGGCGTTCGCCTCTGGCACTTCTCCATGGGATGCTTTGGCAGCCGGGCCCTGGGCAGCCGCCAAGGACACACATGTGCTTCTGTCAGCGTCCCCGGTCCCGTCTACGCCTGGAGTGTCGCTTGTCGGTGCATTGAGCGTTCTTGCCGACTCGCCGTCCACGATCAAGATGCTTGGCGGAAAGTCAGCGATCGCCGATTCGGTCCGCGACGCTGCCATCGCTGCAGCTCAGGGAACAAATACGACTTCGAGTATTTCGGGTTGCGAAGAAGGCAGGAGTTCTTTCCTGTTCTCCACCTCCGACGGTCTGAGTGCAGGCGAAGGTGTTTTGGTGACGGCATCAGCCAACAGCCTGTTCACTCTCAACTCCGTTAAGGACTCGACAACTTCGTTCATCACTGGATTCACCGATATCGGCACCAAGGCAGATGGGCTCACGGCCACTAAGAAGTTGTACTCGGTTGCTCTAAGCTCCAAGATGGAAGCTGGTGACGTCATCGCTTTCGCCGGTGCGGCGGAAAACCTGACCGGCGACCACAAGCGATCCATCGCCGGAGCGTCGTGCACGGTCACCGCCGACACGACGCTTCCGACTGCAACCATCAAGGCGGTCACGAATGATGACGGGGATGCCCTGGAAGGGTTTGTCGTGACGCTGTCTGAAGCGATGACTGACAAGGTGGGGGCTATTGATGCCCTGGCGGCTTCATTGTCGGCGAATGCCTATTGGTCAACATCAAGTGCATCCACCTTGTTCCCGGTGGCACCGGCGGCAGATCAGGTCACTTTGACGGCAACAGCGGTCAACTCTTCACCGAGTACCGTGTTCGTTATTACTGTCTCCGCTGGTAGCGGCTCAGTTAAGGCCGTCAATGCTCTGACCGAGACTGTGACACTGGCCAAAGAAGCGGTAGTCGACCTGGCTGGGAACATGATGGCGGTTAATGCGTCAGCCACCTTCTTGCCGGATTCGACGGACCCGACCTATACCTTGGGAACACCTGTTTGTAACTCGAACGCAACAACAGTGAAGTTTGAGCGAGGCAATCTCTCAATCACGGCCATAAGTGCTGCTCTTGGTGGTTCGAAGGCGGGGCGTGGCTTGAACGATTACAAGTTGCGTGTTGTGAATAACCGAGGATTGTCGGTTCCGACCATCGAGATTGATGCAGCCAACAAGCTGTTGGTTGTCACAGCTGATGTGGGCTACCACCAGGCTCAAGACATGACGGCAATTGCCGCAAATCTTGGACTCGATGGTGATTGGACTTGGGGTGGTACGGGAAGTTTCACGGCCACAACGTCCGATTTGTCCCCCACCCGCAAAGGCCAAGACGACTGCTACGTGAAGATCACGTATTCGGAACCATCGGTTCTGACAGCCGCAGCTTTGACGGTGGATGGAGTTTCAGTGACGCCAGAAGGCCTCCCGAACGGTGCGACGCACCTCACTCCGGCTTTCAAGTTGTCGCGAACCATCTACTTCAAGACAACCGGGGTTTCCGGTGCCTCTGTGGTGATTGCGGGTACGACGAATGATGTCGGAGCGC
>JAQCBM010000259.1 GCA_027729865.1 Actinomycetota bacterium | reverse complement strand
GTCAGTTATCGAGTCCCGAAGCCAATTCTCGAAGCAGCGAAGGTTTGTCTAAGTTCATCTCAATCAGGGGTATTGCTCAAGGGAGTTCGAGAAGGTTTGCGCCCAGTCGATGTTTGGTGCGAAGCGCCTGTAGATGGAAAGACAATTGCCTCTGTTCGTCTTCGTACCGGCAGATTCCACTTAGGGAGGGCGTCTCTGTCCTCAAGCTCGAAAGAAGATCGCTTTCTCATAGTTACGGTCGATCCTCGCTTGTTGAGGCTTGATGGTTCGACAGAGACAATGTATGCCAGACGCCCAGACTCTGTCCATGGCCTAGAGTTTGACCATGTCGTGTTGGTCGAGCCAGCGGATTGGGTAGAAGAAAATGCCTATGGAAAGCGTTTGCTGTTCGTATGCATGACTCGAGCAACGAAGACTCTGCACGTTCTCCATCATCGACCTCTTCCCAGCGTGCTTGGGATTGCTGATTTTGAAACCTTGAGCTCTGGTCATCTGCCTTCCCGACCATGAGCATGGACGTTGTTGACCTTTTGGAGTCTGTCTTACCCAATCTGTTGTGGTTCAGGCGTTGAACCTCGACGTTGTTTTGGTACCCGTGGGCGCGTTCGCACCGGTGACCTGAAGCTCTTCATTTCGACACCGAGTCATCAACGATCGTCCGATATGAGGTGGAATACCCCGCAGAATCACTGCAGGCAGACCAGCATCACAGGTTGCCCGCTAGAAATTTGAGGCCGATGCCGAGTAGTGCTCCGCCAACAATTCAGTGTTCGGAGGGTTGCTAGCTGGAGGAACGACCTTCTGCTGGTGGAAAGATTGATAGTAGGGAAAAGCCTTGATTGCGGGGCTCACTTCGACCTGCCACTTGACGGGATCTATACGAAGCATACTGCGATCAAAAAGTGCGTGGAGATCGCGGCGAAGTAACAGACCCCCCGACAGGAAATGAGACTCGAACTTGGCGAAGGGTCTGATGTGAGCAGCCTCCAGAACGAACTCGGGGTTCAAACCTGAAACGAAGCAACTCGGTCCATTTGCGGCGAGCAGAGCCAGACGGAACTCTTGTTGGCCTCGCCGCCGCCTCGAAACCGTGATGGTGTGTCCGCCTTCGATCTTGACCAGACCACCAGCAAAGACGCCGTTGTTCGGGAGCAAGAGGCCGAGCGCACGGGTAATGAGTGCTGGAACTTTGGAGAAATCGAGCCTTCTTATAGCGCTCTGAGTGTCGTTGTTTGCTTGAAAGGAAAGGAGCTCATCAATATCGAGGGGTTGGTTGGCATCCTGCCAGGTGTTGGCATACGAAGCTCGATAGACGGTGATCTCTTTGGATACTGAGTCGAGCTCGTCGGTTTCGAATTCACTGGCACATTTCATGCAACGCCACTCGGGCATCTTCGTCTTCCGCGATTCGGGACGTCCTCCGCAGGTCGGACATTTACGCAGTTCTTTGGCGCCGTGTGTTGTCGTGATCGTTTCCACCTGACCGAAACCAAGGAGATGACGAGATCCACGGACAAACAAAAGATCGCCGGCCTTGATGTTCTTGTGGTTCCCAACCAGGCTGTCATACTCGTAGTGACTACCGGGTTCGTCGTCGTATCCGTCATGAACACCGTAGGAGAGCTCCGAGGGCGCCTTGGCTATGGCGATCCATGCCTGCTGGCTTTCGCTCATGAGTACCTCCAGAGAATTCCGAACTCCCAGACTAAGAGGGATCGCTCAATCGAGGTCAGACTGATTGCCCATTGGGGATGTGTAGCCAATGGGCGAGCAGCTTGTCCCTAGGGCTAACGAGGCCGGGGTTATCCTTGGAACCTGAATGCAAGGAGTGAGCACCTCTATGGCCCGTCCGCTCGTCCAGAAAGGGATCGCAGAGCTCGAGAAGCTTGTCTCCGGTGCGGCTGGAGATCCCAAGACGGTCAATGAGGTTATTGCCGAACTTCGGCACCGTTCGACCCCCAGAGCCAAGCGGCTGCTCGCCGATTTGCTGGATCGTTCTGAGTCGAAGGAGACTTCTACCCCTGGTCGTGGGTCGAGGCCTCGGAGGGCGAGCTCCGAAGAAGCCAAGAAGTCCAATGGCGGGCCTCACGAGGGCGGGGCGGTTCCACCCGTCGCCACTCGGACTTTGGAGGAGGCGTACGAACTCCTCAGGCAGACCTTCACCGAGGACTCGGAAATCCTGGCGCGATGGGGCATGACCTCAGCCATGCCTGAGCCCGTTCGGGAGTTGGTTCTCGAGGAATGGGGCAGGAGGGTCGCAACGGGTCCCGATGAGTTCGGTCGAACTCTTGAACGATTGACACAAGACGTCGAACGCCTGCGCGCGAACAAGATTCGTTCGGTGCGTGAGTGATGAACCACGACGTCGAGAACTTGGTATGGCGAAGATGTGAAGTTGCTTGGATGGCGCATCTCGCGGCCGATCGCTGGTTGGTCACCCGCTTGGCAGACGCAGTCAACAACTTCGAGGACTCCGGCGCCCCTCTGATGCAAGTGGGTGGTCGGTTACTAAGAGCCCCTGACCTACAAGTGACACGAGACGGTCGAACTGAGTTCTGGGAGGTCAAGTACCGCAGCGGCGCTGACATCGATCCCCTCACTGGTCAGGCCGAGTACTGGGTGTCCTATGAGTCGTTCCGTGATTATCTCGAAGTGGCGAGTGCATCTGGTGCTCCAGTTCGATTCATCCTTCACGATGCCGAAGTCTGGCGGAGTACTCGCAAGTGGCTGATGTGCGATGTCGGCATCATTCGCGAGAACGGACGTAACGACCGTCGATTCCAGGCAGACGGCCAGGAAGTCGACGCATGGGTCTGGCCAGCCTCGGTCATGACCTTGGTCGATGGCCCATCGGTGTCAACCGAGCCCCCTCGACCTGATCCGCTATTGCTACCCGTCGCGGGAGAGGAGCCATTCGCTGACGAGGTGGTGACTCTTGCCGAACGTCTTCTCAGACGGAGGCCCAAGCCGCCCCAATCCGTTGAGGAACGTGAGGGCCTTCCAGCAGGAGTCTTCGATGTGCTTCTCGCGGATTCTCGCGTGCGTTTGGACGCACTGCGCCGTTCGTTGGGGGTGCCAGGACAACCGCTTTATTCGGTGATGCGCCTCGGTCTCGACGGGGTGGATATCGACGAACTTCTCGGGCTCATGCGCTATGGAATCCGTGTATTCGTCGTCGGTGACACGCGACCTTCGCCGTCGGTATGGCTCGAGGCGTGCACTTCAGCTCGACTGTTCGAGTGGGCCGAGGCGACAGTGCCCATGGAACTTCAGGCTTGGATCGTCGATGGTCAGGCCTCCGACGAACAACGAAAGTTTCTTGCCGCTTTGAACGGTGGAAATTTCAACTTCGGCCAGTACGAGGTCGTGCACGAGAACGCCGCCTCCGACATTCTCGTGAGCGCTGGTGCAGGTACGGGTAAGACCGAAACGATGTCGGAAAGAATTCTGTTCCTTCTCGCGACTTCACGAAAACATCTCGATCCTCGGGACTCAGAGAGACCATTGGAGTTGCGCCTCTCAGAAATTGCCCTCATCACCTTCACCCGTGAGGCTGCTAGTGAAATGAGGTCGCGAATCGCTCGCACGCTTCTGCTCAGGCAGCGCTTGTGCGACTTCTGCGTGCTTCCCACCACAGCTTGGATGCTTGCGCTCGGTCAGATGGAGATCGAAACTATTCACACTTACTCCAAGAAATTGCTCCAGCGTGATGGCAA
>JAQCBM010000258.1 GCA_027729865.1 Actinomycetota bacterium | reverse complement strand
GTACCGCGGGTACTGAGTCCCATCTCGCACGAATGCAGGAGGCCCGACCACAGGGGGTCGGGCCTCCTGCATTCTGAGCAGACGCTGCTCGGGCTTACGCTAGGTCCATGACGAGTGATACGCCCGAAGGCATGGAGCCCACCAACGTCCCCCAGACATGGCCTGCGTCCCCTGACGAGGTCGCGACCGGGGCAGAGGCTGCCCAGGCACCGGAAGCGGGGGCCTACACGCCTGCGGCCCCGGTGCCGTATGTGGCGGCGCCGCCCACGTCCAACAACGCCATCATCGCGTTCGTCCTGTCGATCGTGGCATGGGCTGTCTGCCCGATCATCCCGGCCATCGTGGCCCTCGTGCTGGCAGCCTCAGCGCAGAAGGAGATCGCCGCTGGCCAGGGCCGCGTTCAGGGTCAAGGTCTGGTCACCGCGGCGAAGATCATCTCGTGGATCAATATCGGACTGTGGGCTGCCATCTTCGTCATTGGTGCCTTCTTCCTCATCCTCGCCCTTGTTGCCGGCGCCTAACCCCTATTGATTCCTGACATGCTGTCGCCCGGCTTCGCCCCCTTCGGCGAAGCCGGCTTCTGCAAGATCACGATTCCCGAGAAGTGACAGGATTTGCACAGGGCGGTGCGCTGTGAACAAGCAGGGTGCATTGACCACCGTCGAGGAACTGCCCAGAATCATGCGTGTCGCGCCGTCGAGCGTCACTCCGGACGGTCAGAACGTGGGCGGTACAAACGACTTGGCGCGTTCCGTCACAGGCATCCACGGGAATCGATAGGGCTCCAGCCCAGGTGTGACTACTCGCACCACGGCGACCTCGAACTCGCGTCCGAGTTCGAGCTCGCGCGCGTAGACCTGATCGAACCCTGCAGCGGCTAGCCCTGCAAGCAGCACCGCGACATCCCCGTGGAAGGTGCCAGTCGCGCGATCAGGGATGTCGTTGATGGAGATCGCGCGGGCGTTGGCCAGTAGGGAATCGGGAGACGCCACGTCACTTCGCCGCAGGGCCTCATAGTTCCCACGGAGCAGGTCGTCGCGCGCTCCGGCTACGTAGATCGTGCGCGCCTGTGCGGCTTCCGTTAGCGCCCGCACCATCGCGATCTCAGGATCGAGGTGACACCCGTAGCCCGAGTAGACACCCAAGCCCCCGTGGTGCGACCAGATGTATGCCCGAACGGTCGGGATTCCGATGTCAGTAGGGCACCAGAACAAGGCAACCTCGGCGTCAGCCTGATGCACCTGTTCGATGAGATTTCCAATGACCTCACCAGCGATAGTTGATGGATCGATCAATGGACGCGTCACGCCGTTCTGGTGCGCAACAGTCCAGCAACTGACTGCATCGCGCTCAATGCATTCGTACAGAGCAGCGCACAGCGCCTCGGGTACATGATTGCCGGAGGCGAGACCGTTCGACGAACCGCCCCACGGTGCTGAGAGCAGTGTCGCAAAGCCCGCCTCGAGGTTGACGAGGTGCGTGGGAACCAGCACGTCATCACCGGTGAAGAGATTCGAGGCACGGGTCCATGTCATCTCGCATTCCTCAACGAGACGGCTACGCGTGATTCGACTGAACGCTTCTGGGGGGCAGGGCAGGCGGTCGCGCATCTCGCCGACAGTGGCCCGCACATCGTGCACGTCGCACTCTTCTGCGACGAACCGTTCGATCGCTTCCATGGCAGCCGATGTGGCCGCGGCATGGAGTGTTGCCCCCTTACCTGCTTCGACAGCCAAGGTCCCCGAGCCCGGACGGATGGCGACGACAACGGGGATGCCCAGAACATCCAGTCCAGTGATGTCGGCGATTCGGGTGATGCCCGCCTTCGGAAGGTGGGGTCTGATCCTCTCCAGCGTAAGCGCGGGCTCCATCGCCCGGTGAGTCCCCTTGACCCAGTCCTTCGAAGCTCGCAGTTCTCGACCACCGACTCTGATGGGAGGGTGCAAATCGAGATGCTCTCTCTCGCCCGGAACGGTCGACATCACACACCCTTGGCTGTGTTGGTCGTGCTCGTGGCGACGGGACCAAGAATCATCCATGGGACCCAATCAGCAGACAGAAGAGTCATCAATCTGTGCGTCCCGTCCACCGAGAAACAGCGTTCATCACGGCCCGACCAAGTCCAGTCTGACGCGTCTCACGCGAGCAAGTCTTTGAACTTCGGCGGGATGAAGGACCGGGCCCGGTCAGTGATCCCAATCCACGGGAAACGGTAGGGCTCGAGCCCGGGGACGACAACTCGAACCACAGCCACCTCAAAGCTCCTACCCAGGACAAGCTCCCGCGCCAACACCGAATCGAAACCGGCGCTGGCTAGCCCATCGAGAATGACGGCGACATCACCGTGAAACGATTTCGTGGCCCGGTCAGGAAGATCGTCCACCGAGACGAGGACTGAGTTGGCTGAGATCTGTCCGGGCCCAAACACGTCACTTCGCCGCAAGGCTTCGAACTGTGCACGCCCGAGGTCGTCGCGCGCACCGGCAACGAAGATGGTGCGCCCCTGAACGGCCTCCGTGACCGCACGAATCATCGCGATCTCCGGATCAAGATGGCATCCGTAGCCCTTGTAGACGCCAAGCCCGGCATTGTTGGACCACACGTAGGCCATGCATGTGGGGATGCCAACCTCAGTCGGGCACCACATGATCGCCACGTCTGCGTCGGCCGAGCGGATCTGCTGGATGACCTCGCCGATGATCTCGCCACGCAGAGTGTTCAAGTCGATCATGAGGTTGGTCTCGCCGTTAGCGTGTGCGACCTGCCAGCAGCTCGTCGCATCGCGCTCAACGACCTCATAGAGGCTTGCGCACAACGCCTCTGCGACATGGTTACCTGATGCGAGTCCGTTGGACGATGAAGCCCATGGTGATCCGGATAGTGACGGCTGCGCACTCGGAAGTTGAACCAGCAGTTCGGGAACAAGCCGTTGTTCGCCGGTGCGAAGGTCCCACATGCTGGACCAAGGAAATGCCCGGCCCGCAGCTACCCGGGCATGAGCCATACGCGGAAAACGCTCTATCGGGACGGCCAAACGACCACTCACCTCGTCGACAGTAGCCACGAGGTCGCAGACGTCATCCTCCTCGCCAACAAACCGTTCGATCGCCTCCATCGTGGCCGAGGCTGCAGCAGCCTCCAGCGTGGCACCCTTGCCTGCTTCGACCGCGAGTGAACCTGAGGCTGGTCGGGTTGCGATGACGACCGGAATGCCGATGGTGTCAAGGCCGGTAATGTCCGCAACACGTGTGATGCCGGCCTTATGGAGGTGTGGCTGGATGCGGGCCAGGGTCAACGCAGGGTCCATCGCCCTATGAGTGCCTGCCACCCATTCCTTTTCGGCCCGGAACTCCTGCGTTCCGAGTCGGATAGCAGGATGGGGATCGACCCCTGATGGGTTTGACGCTGTCACAGTCATCGTTCAGAGAACCTGTCTGGTGGCGAGCGCATGGAACGCGCTGCGGCGTTCGAGGAGTTCGTCGTAGGTCCCATCCTCAATGACCCGGCCGGCCTCGAGTACCACGATGCGGTCGGCACCCATGATCGTAGACAATCGATGGGCCACAACAATACGGGTCATACCGAGTTCAGCGAGGTTCTGAGTTATGACTCGTTGAGTGACGTTGTCGAGAGCACTGGTCGCTTCATCAAGCAGCAGGATGCGCGGCCGAGTCGCGAGCGCCCGAGCTATGAGGAGGCGCTGCCGCTGGCCACCTGAGAACGCGCCG
>JAQCBM010000257.1 GCA_027729865.1 Actinomycetota bacterium | reverse complement strand
GTCTCGGGCCAACAGGAGTTGGTGAGCAAGCCGATGGTGCGACACCCTCCGCCGCACACGTGTCCCCAACTCTCTACGCCGACATAGAAGATCGTTTCAGAGGAACCGAAGACGACATCGCTGCGCGACAAGGCGCATATCTCTCCGACGTCAACGCGTGTTTGGCAGACGGCGGCGCACTGATTGACATCGGTAGCGGACGAGGCGAATGGCTCTCGTTGCTGACATCAACTTTTCCAAATGCAGAACTGTCCGGCATCGACACCAACGCCGTCTTCGTAGCGGAATCCCGTGAATCTGGCCTAGATGTGACGCACGGTGATGCGCTGACCGCACTGCAGCAGCGTGGCGACGAAACCTGCGACGTGGTGACGATGTTCCACGTTGCCGAACACCTACCACTTGAAGGACTTGATGTTCTCTGCGGCGAGATCAATCGAGTGTTGCGACCCGGCGGGCTCTTCATTTGTGAAACCCCGAACTGCGCCAGCCTGTCGGTGGGTGCATCTACATTTTGGATTGACCCAACACATCCTCGACCGTTGCACCCCGAGGTGCTGCGGTTCATCGTTGAACGAGCCGGTTTCACTCACATAGAACTCCGTGAGTTGCATCCCATCACCCCAGACGATGTTGTAGGCACCGAGAATGCCGACCCACGGCTTGAGCGAATCATTGCTGCCATCTGGGGCCACGGTGACATCGCCGTGGTGGCTCGCCGCTGACGGGCCTACGTTTCAGCAACAGCTGCACGCAGCACGTTCTCAATGCGGGACGTGACCACATCCGGCGAAAACAGTGCCTGCACGTAGCGTCGCCCAGACACCCCGAAGCGCTGAGAGCGCTCAGGATCATTCGCCAACGTGAGCAGTGCATCGTCGAAGCTGTCAGCGTCGTCATAGATGAGCCCGCCACGTGACCGCTGGGTATGGCCCACCAGAACATCGGACCCTGCAGTTACCAGCGTGGGAGTTCCGGATGCCCAGGCCTCGCAAAGGACCAACGAGAAACTCTCGAAACGACTTGGTTGGATCAGGCAACAAGCCCGCTGCAGTAGTGCGGTCACCTGATCGTCGGACACAAAGCCGGTCATCGTCGCCGCGTCGTCAGAGACCAAACCGGCCACATTTTGCCCAGCCACCACAAGATGCAGATCCACGTCGTGGTGGCGTCTGAATTGACGGAATAACTCGACTGCCTCGATAACACCTTTGCTGCCATCCACCCGGCCCAGAATCAACACAAAATTGGTGTCGTCCAATCCGAGAGCAGCCAACTCGCGGTCCGCATCCACGTGCGGCCGTTCCGGAACACCAATCCCAACCACGTCACATGATGTCTTGGGGCCCAAGCAACTGGTGAGCAGGTCGGCTTCTTCGGGGGTTGAGCACAAGAAACGGTCGACGCGACCGATGAGGGTCTGAATGAGCCGAAGATGAAACGGCGGTTCGTCGTGGGCGGTGGCGTGCATCACAATCGGTACGACGCCAGACAACCGATGGGTGACATGGTGGCTTGGTCGATACAGATAAGTGAACGGCACCACAACATCGAACGTGGAGCCATGATCAACGAGCCACGTATCAAGGGCCGCAGAACAAGGGCCTTGCAACTCAAGCCATCTGATCTCTGTCTCGGAGGAATGCGAGTAACCGGCGAAATCCAATTGTTCCGAGAACCTATTGAACTCGTCCATGTCGCGTTCAGCATCCACGCGACAGCGATGCACGCTCACACCGTTCAGCGTCGACTCGCCAGCGTCGTAATAGTTGCTCCACGAGGTGTAGTCACGGGCACATGTCGTTAGGACGTGGACGTCATGGCCCCGATTCGCGAGTGACTCAGCCAGCCATCGTGCATGCTGCTCAGCGCCACCATTGACCTCAACGCCGTATCGCTGCACGACCACGAGAACACGCAATGCGGACATCAGAGGTGCTCCCACAACCACTCGAGATACGACCACACGTCACCGCGATCGGCGAGCCGGCCGACCTGTGCCAGTCCGGCCTGGACCACATCATCACGCACACGATCATCAGTTGTCACAGTGTGCACGGCAGCAGCCAGCCATGTCGGCCCCACCGATGCAGGACCAACGATTGCGCCGGCACCGAGGGTGTCGGGCACCGCCCCGCAACCACGCGCGACAACCGGAGTGCTCACCGACATCGCTTCCAAGGGTGGGATCGCGAGGCCTTCATGGTCACTCGTCACCATGAGCACCGATGCCGCGCCTATTGCTGTAGCGAGTACTTCATCATCCACACGACCCCAGAACTCGCATCGTTCGACACCGAGCCGCACTGCAAAACGCTGAAGGCGTTCGACGTAATTCGGCGCCGGTGATCCACCGATTACGACTAGCCCAATCTCGCGAGCCCATACGGTCTGTAGGAGATGAGTGGCGGCGATCGCCAACTCGGTTCGTTTATGCGGAAGCTGCTGAGAGACCGACAAGACGAAACCATCGGGGAACCGCTCTGCGATCTCACCCAACGCTGAGTTCGACGCCAAACCAGCCAACCGATCCGGCACCAAACCAGCAGGTGCGACATGAACATCGCGGTAGCCCAACGCGACCAGTTCAGCCGCATTGAATGCCGAATCGGCCGATGCGGCCACGCATCTGGTGGACAGCCGCGACAGTTCCTCACGACCCCACAGGGCACTCATGGCAAGAGTGTCGTTCACACCGATGAAATAGGAGTGCGGCGTGATGTTATGGAAATGAACGACAAGTCGCGCGCGGCACTGTTCCACGATCTGGGTGACACGAGGATCACCCATGCTTGAGTGGTAAATCACCACATCATCCTCAGAATACGAACCAATATCGAGCACCTGGTGGGCGTCGATGTACGAGCCGGGGCCCGCGTCAGGAGCAATGTGCAAGGCGTAGATATCACTCGGCCCGAAATACCGACACGCCTCTCGAAGGCGCACCGCCATAGACGTAATCGCATCTCCGGGTGCTGCACCCATCACGATCTGGTCGATACGCCTCATCGCATTGGCTCTGCAGATTGACGTCGTGCAGCCCGAACGGCAGTGGCGTGGTTGACCGTTGCTAAAAGCCGCCCTGTGACCGCTGGCCATGCGTACTCATTGGCCACGAAACGGCGTCCCGCAACTCCCAAAGAACGACGCATCTCGTCGTGATGCACCAACTCGTTGATCACATACTCAAACTCGTCATACCTGCCAAAGGCGAGGCCACCTTGTGCCCGGGCGACCTGTCCCGCAGTGACGGCGCACAGCCGATTCACAACAACGGGAACCTCATGTGCCCACGCTTCACAGAGAACGATCGAGAAACTCTCCATGAACGACGGTTGCACCAGCGCAACCGCACCCGCGATCACCGCGTGTTTCTCTTCATGTGACAAGAAACCGAGGGCAGTCACCCCCGGCGCAGATGTGGACGGATCCTCGCCCACGAGTACAAGACGGAGGCGAGACGAGTGACGCTCGGAGTACACCGAGAACATCGACAACAGGTCACGAGTGCCCTTGCCCGCATCCACACGGCCAACACACACCAGATACGGATCATCGCCGAGCCCGAGTTCTTGTCGGATACGGGGGTAATCGCCAACGACCAGCGGCATATCCAGTCCGACACCGATGACTTCAGATGGCTGTGTCACTCGATGCCAACGACGAACCAGATCTTCTTCCTCTGGGGTGAGGAAACCAAACGACTGCGGCTGTCGGAAAGCGGGAGCCATCGCCGGGAGACGGAATGCCG
>JAQCBM010000256.1 GCA_027729865.1 Actinomycetota bacterium | reverse complement strand
CGCTGCGGAAGGCTCGGACGATTGGGATAAAGCGACCCGACGGTACACGCGTGCCGAAGCCGACTTCCTGGGGCAAGGTGGTTACGCCGCGGAATCGGAGGCGGCCACCATCGCTGCGTCCTTGGGCTTGCCGTCACGAGTACTCGATGCCCAGTTGGGCACCCTCTCCGGCGGGCAGCGTCGGAGGGTGGAACTTGCGCGGATCCTGTTCGGACATGCAGATGTTCTTCTGCTTGATGAACCGACGAACCATCTCGATGCAGACTCCATCCGCTGGCTGAGGGATTTCCTGCGCGGCTATGCCGGTGGCTTTATTGTCATCAGTCACGACACCGAGCTCTTGGCGGACACGGTGAACAAGGTGTGGCATCTGGATGCGATGCGCCAAGAGATTGATCAGTACACGATGGGCTGGTCGGCGTACCTGTTGGCGCGCGAGACCGACGAGCGCCGCCGCAAGCGAGAGCGCCGCAACGCCGAACAGCAAGCGGCATCCCTTCGTACTCAGGCGGAGAAGATGCGGGCTAAGGCAACCAAGGCCAAGGCTGCGCAGGGCATGCTCAAGCGCGCTGAGAAACTCTTGTCTGAGACCGAGGGTGAGCGAGCCAAGGACAAGGTCGCAGCCTTGCGCTTCCCCGATCCGAAGCCCTGCGGCAAGGTCCCGTTGACGGCCCAGGGGCTATCTCGCAGTTATGGCAGCCTTGAAGTCTTTACCGATGTGGATCTCGCAATCGATCGAGGTTCGCGCGTGATGATCCTGGGATTGAACGGTGCGGGGAAGACCACGCTCCTGCGGATCTTGGCCGGCGTTGATGCACCCGATACCGGGACCATCGAAAGCGGACACGGAGCTGTCATCGGGTATTACGCCCAGGAGCACGAGACCTTGGACCCCACGGCGACCGTTGAGCAGACCTTGGCGCATGCCGCTCCGGATCTAGATGACACACGCCGCCGGACGATCTTGGGTTCGTTCTTGTTCGCTGGGGATTCGGTCCGCAAGCCCACCGGCGTACTCTCGGGCGGAGAGAAGACACGGCTGTCCTTGGCGTGCCTAGTTGTCTCGGGCGCGAACGTGCTGCTGCTGGATGAACCCACCAACAACCTTGATCCAGCCTCAAGGGCCGAGGTGTTGCAGGCATTGCGTGGGTATGAGGGTGCGGTGGTCCTGGTGAGCCACGATCCCGGCGCAGTTCAGGCACTGGAACCCGAACGAGTGGTGCTCCTACCCGATGGCGACGAGGATCTGTGGAGCGAGGACTATCTCGATTTGGTGGAACTGGCATAGGCCGATGGGCAAAACAACGGAGAGCACATGAGCATCGACAATCGCATCCTGGTCGAAACAGTGGACGACGTCCTACGTGTGAGGCTGAATCGACCGGAGGTGCGCAACGCGCAAACACCTGCGATGTGGGAGGAATTCGCCCAGATCGCAGGCGATATTCCCGCTGGAGTTCGATTCGTGGTGCTCTCCGGCGAAGGTCAGGACTTCTCCGCTGGGCTGGACCGGGCGGTGCTGGGTGAAGGCATGCTGACGGACCTGCAAGCCGACCCGGATGGCTTCATCGCTCAAGCCCAAGAGGGATTCGCTCGGTGGACCCGCATTCCGCAGGTGGTGGTTGCCCAGGTTCAGGGGAATGCGATCGGTGCGGGGTTCCAACTCGCCCTCGCGAGTGACTTGATCATCGCGGCTCCTGGAGCGCGTTTCGCAATGCGCGAGGTGTCGATCGGCCTGGTGCCGGATCTTGGTGGGACAGGTGCACTCGTTGATGCCATCGGTTACCGGCGGGCCTTCGCGCTGTGCGCAAGCGGCGCGTTCATATCCGCAGAGCAGGCTCACGAGTGGGGTTTGGTTCACGCGATCGCTGAGGATCCGCACGCGGCCACTGACGAGCTGCTGGCGAACCTACGAACGTTGGATGGGGCAACGATCGCCGACATCAAGGCGCTGCTGCAGGCCGTGGCCGGTGACCGCGACTCGTGGTCCAAGGAGCGCAGCGCCCAGATTCATCGACTTGCCACGCTGTTCTCGGGTGGCTCCGCGTGAGTATGCAAAACGTGTGGCTGACCTACCAGTCGATGACCCGCGACAGGTCGGTTGCCAAGCAGCGAGTCACGCGCAGCACAGTACGTCGAATCTTTGGATACGCGCGTCCCTACAAGCTCATCATCGCGATATTCCTCACCACTTTGGTAGTTGCATCGCTCCTGAGCGTTGCCCAGCCTTTGCTGTTCCGCCGAATCGTGGACGACGGCATCTCCGTTGGTAACGCCTCGTTGGTCACCTGGACTGCCGTTGCGATCGCCGGATTGGCCATAGCCGACGCTGCGATAGGACTGGTGAGCCGCTGGTATTCCGCACGCATCGGTGAAGGGTTGATCTTCGATCTGCGAACCCAGGTCTACGACCACGTACAACGCCAATCGGTTGCCTTCTTCACTCGCGCGCAAACTGGAGCACTCATCTCGCGCCTCAATAGCGATGTGATCGGCGCGCAGCAGGCTTTCACGTCCACGCTCGGGGGAGTGTTGGGCAATCTCATATCTGTCTCCATCGTCCTCGTTGCGATGTTCGCGCTGTCCTGGCAAATCACCGTGGCATCCCTGATCCTCGTACCTCTGTTCCTTCTGCCTGCCCGATTCATGGGCAGACGCCTGCAGGAACTCACCCGGGAGCAAATGGGCCTCAATGCGCAGATGAGTTCGCAGATGACCGAGCGCTTTAACGTTTCCGGAGCGCTCTTGGTCAAACTCTTCGGCCGCCCCGATGATGAAGCTCGGTCCTTCTCGGGTAAAGCGGAACGGGTTCGGGACATCGGTGTTCGTATTGCGATGGCAAACCGATGGTTCTTCACTGCGTTGACCCTCGTGGCTGCCCTGGCGACCGCAATCACCTACGGGCTCGGTGGCAACCTGGTGATCGATGGTGCAATCACCCTAGGCACCTTGTTGGCTCTTGTGGCGTTGCTCGCTCAGTTGTACGGACCCCTCACCGCTCTGAGCAACGTTCGAGTCGACGTCATGACTGCGCTGGTGTCCTTCGAACGGGTCTTCGAGGTCTTGAACCTCAGTCCCTTGGTCAAGGAGCCCGCAGATCCCAAGCACCTCCCGGCCGGTGGGCTCTCGATCGATTTCGACCACGTCGACTTCACTTACCCCACGGCAGCCGAGGTATCCCTGGCTTCCTTGGAGTCGGTTGCCCGTGAGGAGAGTGCTGGTGCCGGAGATCCGGTGCTCTACGACGTCTCCTTTCACGCGGCCCCGGGAACCCTCACCGCTCTCGTCGGACCTTCGGGAGCGGGTAAGAGCACCATCACGTCTTTGCTCACGCGCCTGTATGACCCCACGGGGGGAGAGGTCCTGCTCGGAGGTGTGGACCTGCGTGATCTATCGAGCAGTGACCTGCGCGCGGCGGTGGGCGTCGTTACCCAAGATGCACATTTGTTCCACGAGACGATCGGGGACAATCTGCGCTACGCCCGCCCCGATGCGACCGACGATGAGATGCGCGCAGCATGCCAATCGGCACAAATCATGAATCTGATCGAGCAACTTCCCGATGGGTTTAACACCGTGGTGGGGGATAGGGGCTACCGATTATCCGGAGGAGAGAAGCAGCGAATAGCGCTGGCTCGCCTATTTCTTAAGGCGCCTCGAGTAGTGGTTCTCGATGAAGCGACCGCGCACCTGGACAGCGAAAGCGAACGTCTGGTGCAACTAGCGCTCGACACAGCGCTCGAAGGACGCACGAG
>JAQCBM010000255.1 GCA_027729865.1 Actinomycetota bacterium | reverse complement strand
CGGATCGCGATCGTGTTCAACGGCTCCCCGTTGTTCACCGGCGCAGCCGGCTCGGGTGAGAGTGAGATCCGCCGATGGATCATTGAGAACGACTGGCTCGAAGCAGTTGTTGCGCTTCCTGACCAGTTGTTCTACAACACCGGCATCTCCACCTACTTCTGGATCGTCACCAACCGGAAAAGCCCCGAACGGCAAGGCAAAGTCCAACTCGTCGACGGCCGTGAGATGTTCACGAAGATGCGCAAGAGCCTCGGCGAGAAACGCAAGGAGATCGCGGACGCGCAGATTGACGAGATCACCCGTCTCTACGCCGACTTCACCGACAGCGACCACGTCAAGATCTTCCCGAACGAAGCGTTCGGCTACCTCCGCATCACCGTCGAACGACCTCTCCAGCTCCGATGGGAAGTCACCGAGGAGACCTGGGCCGCGCTACTCGCGAGCAAGACCTACCAAAAGCTGTGCGAAACCGGCATCGGCGACCTCCACGCAGACGAAGTCCCCGAAGCCTTCCAACGAATCCGTGACCGGTACACCGAACTCATGCGCATCCCCGACGACGTCGATGTCCGTCCGGCCCCACGAGACCTGAACACACTCGAAACGGTCCTTGCTCAAGCCACCGTCGACACGTGGCGTGACATGGGCTGGGAAATCGACTGGGACCGCCTACCGCAAGGAGAGGGAGCGTGGGCGAAAGCTCTCGAACTCAAGCCAGCGCAAGTCAAAGGGCTCATCGACGCGCTCGCTGTCCGCGACGCTGCGGCCCCCGTCATCACCGACAAGAAGGGCAATCCCGAACCCGACACGGACCTCCGCGATAACGAGAACGTCCCCCTCCCTGAAACCCCCGTCACCTGGGAAGCCGACGTCACCGAACGCGTCGACAGCATCGAATACCGAACCGCCATCAACGACTACGTCACCGCCGAAGTCCACCCGTACGTCCCCGACGCCTGGGTCGATTACGACAAGACCAAGATCGGTTACGAGATCCCGCTCACACGTCACTTCTACAAGTACGTCCCACCCCGACCCCTCGCCGAAATCGACGCAGAAATCAAACAACTCGAAACCGAGATCCAGGAACTACTGCGGGAGGTGGCCGAGTGAGATTCCCTGTCGCGCCACTCAAGCATCTCGCAGCACTGCCAATCTCGAATGGTGTTGGCGAGGCGGCGGAGTTCGACGATCCGGGCTGGCCGAGGTACGTGCGAACCACCGACATCGCGGGCCCTCGAAGTTTGTGGGACGACACCTTTCGGTCGCTTCCTCCGGAAGTGGCGAAACGAGCATCGCTCAAGTCAGGTGACCTCTTGATGACCGCGGCGGGAGGAGTTGGAAAGTCCACGCTCTACGTCAGCGACAATCCTGCGTGCTACGCCGGCTACCTCGTCCGCTTTAGGCCGCGTAACGAGGTTGATGGACGGTTCGTCGCGTACTGGGCCGAGAGCCAGCACTTTTGGGACCAGATTGAAGTTGGCAAGGTGGTCTCCACTATCGACAACTTCAGTGCCGGCAAGTATCAGAACCTCAGGTGTCCGTCTCCGTCGCTTCCTGCACAGCGGGCGATCGCCGACTACCTCGACACCGAGACGGCGCGCATCGACGCCCTCATCACCAAGAAACAAAGAATGATCGAGCTGCTTGAGAATCGGCGTTTGGCTGCTATCGAAACAGCCCTGGGCGGTGGTCGAACTGCTGTCTCGTTCATATTGGGCGACGAGCAGTCTGCGCAGGAGCCCGTGCCGCTCAAGCGCCTGCTCATCAGAACAATCGCTGGTGGAACTCCGGATTCAAATGACAGCAGCTTCTGGACCGATGAGGCGGAGGGCACGGCGTGGGTGGCAATCGGCGACATGCTCGATAGCTCGACTACGACTGAGACTGTCCGACGGTTGACCCCAGCAGGCCTTGCAGCTGTCCGACTTCGTCCTGCTCCAGCGGGCACGCTCCTATTTGCGATGTACGCGAGCCTCGGCAAGCTCACGGTCTCGGGAATGCCATGTGTCTGGAACCAAGCAATCCTTGGACTTGTCCCTGACGACACAAAAGTGGACTCCGAGTACCTCGCGCTGTGGCTCGAAGTGCTGCGACAGCATTTCGGGGTGCTCGCTCGAAGTACTACCCAAGACAACCTCAATGCTGAACAAGTGGGTGCTCTGCCAATCCCGAACAGGCCTTTAGAGGATCAGCTCCGGGTAGTGAGGCAGCTCCGGCCGTCTCTCACAAGTATCTCGTCGAGCACCTCCCTCCTCGTCTCCCAGGTCGACCTGCTCCGTGAGCGTCGCCAGGCGTTGATTACGGCTGCGGTGACTGGTGAGTTGGAGATTCCGGGGGTGGCGGCGTGAGTAAGTCGGAGAAGGGATTCGAGGACGCTATTGAGGCGTCGCTGCTGGCAGGCGGTTACCTGAAGTCGGAGCCGTCGCATTTCGACCGCGTGCTCGGTCTCGATACAGCCGAGTTGTTTGCGTTCATTGGGGTGACGCAGGCCAAGGCGTGGGAACAACTCCTCGCGCGCGGCTATGGCAACGACGCGGATGCGGCACAACGCGGTTTCGCAAAGCGGCTCGCATCCGAGCTCGACGCTCGGGGCACGGTCGACGTGCTGCGCCACGGCGTTGTCGACTATGGCATCACGATCCAGCTTGCGTACTTCAAGCCGGCTCACGGCCTGACTCCGGATCTGCAGTTGAAGTACGAGGCGAACCGGGTGACGGTGACCCGCCAGTTGAAGTACGAGACGGGTAGTGAGAAGTCGTTGGATCTTGCGTTGTTGGTGAATGGGATTCCGACGGCGACAGCGGAGTTGAAGAATCCGTTGACCGGTCAGAACGTTGAGCATGCGATTTCGCAATACCGGACGGATCGTGACGCGGGAAATGTGACGCTGGCGAAGCGGGCGGTGGTGCATTTCGCTGTTGATCCGGACCGGGTGGCGATGACGACGCAGCTTGAGGGGTCGTCGACCAGGTTTTTGCCGTTCAACCAAGGCTCGGGTGGTGCTGGGAGCCCGGGTGGTGCGGGGAATCCGCCGTCGGATACCGGGCATCGGACGGCGTATTTGTGGGAGCAGGTGTGGCAGCGCGATGCGTGGCTGGATCTGTTGGCTCGGTTCGTGCATGTGGAGATGCCGGTCAAGGGTTCGAAGGCTGCGAAGAAGAAGCAGGCGGTGACGATTTTCCCGCGGTTCCATCAGTGGGACGCGGTCCGCCGTCTTGAGGCTGACGCGAAAACCTCGGGTGCGGGGCATTCGTATCTGGTGCAGCACTCTGCGGGGTCGGGGAAGTCGAACACGATCGCGTGGATCTGTCACCGGTTGTCGAACCTGCACAACGCTGGTGATGAGAAGGTGTTCGACAAGGTGATCGTGATCACTGACCGGTTGGTGTTGGACCGTCAGTTGCAGGACACGATCTACCAGTTCGAGCACGCCAAGGGTGTCGTCGTGAAGATCGACAAGAACTCGGCTCAGTTGGCGGACGCGTTGATGGGTGAGCAGGCGAAGATCATCATCACGACGTTGCAGAAGTTCCCGTTCGTGCTTGACAAGATCGCCGCCGCGGAGAAGCGCAGGTATGCGGTGGTGATTGACGAGGCCCATTCGTCTCAGACTGGTGAGTCTGCGAAGGATCTCCGGGCGGCGCTCTCACAAGGTGGTGACGCTGACGAGGCTGCGTTGGAGGCTGCGGAAGCAGCAGAAGCGGCCGATGAGGCCGCGCGTGGCGATGGCGAGGATCAGGTTGCAGTGTCGGTCGCGG
>JAQCBM010000254.1 GCA_027729865.1 Actinomycetota bacterium | reverse complement strand
AGCGTGCGCGGCAAGCTCGTCACTGCCAGGGGTAAACGGACCGACCTGGCTCGATGATCGCCTCTGCATGGATGGAGGGGTGAGCCACTCCAGCACCCACGCGGAGGTGCTGGCAGGTGCAAAGTCCGTGCTGATCATCGCTATGTTCGACTTCAAAGCCCACCCCCCGCACCAGGTCAATCCGTCCTTCGGTTTGGCGGAACGTCTCGCTCCAGGAACTGCCGAGCGCGAGGCCGAGGCACTCCGAGCGCAGGGCAGTACCGTCCACGTCACCATCGCGAATCCAGATCCGCAGACGGACTTCATGGACCCGGCCACAATCGGTCCCGCACTTGAGGCTGGGATCGAGCGCGGCAAGGCCGATGCACCGACGCTTTCGAAGATGTGGTGACACGGGAGATCCGACGCGAAATGGCCGCTGCCCTGAGTATTCCCAGGGCAGCGGCCACAACTCACAGTTTTTCGCCTGACAGGTCCTACTTGAAATACTGCTGGTAATCCGCGTAGGAAACCTGACCGGTCTCTGAGGCATACAGCGCCTCGGCTACCTCATCGGGGAGCGCCGCCCACTTCGCGGGCATATTCGCCGCAAGTCGCGGATTGAGGCTGTAGATGAGCAGGAAGTTCGCGATCCAGATCGACGGAGCCATTGCCATTCCCACCGTGGCAGTTGATCCATCGCCCCTGGTATTGGTCACGAGCTCCCACGGCTCCGAGGAAGTCTGCGACTGATATCCATAGACCGCCGATGCGGTGTAGGCGGAGGCGTACAACTCCTTGAGAGTGTCCTTCGCGCCGTTCTTGCGCATCCACTTGCCCATGTATCCACACGGGATACCCGGCGGCGGCTCGATCTCAGGGAACTGGCAGATCGCCTCCGGTGCGAGCACCCAGTTGACCTGACGCACGGGTGATGAGGGGTTAGCGGGGCTCTCGAGCAATCCGTCCTTACTGACGATCAGCCCGTAGCTGCCAAGCACGACCTCAGTGCGCACACCGTCGATGGTGCGATAGATCGGGTTGGCGGTGGTGTTCGTCAGGTAACTCGTGCTGATATCGACCAACTCTGCAGCCTTCGCGCGCTCCGCTGCGGTCCACCTGCCTTTGCCACGACCGGTGACGAATTGGCGGAATTGTCGATCCGAGAATGCCTTGTCCTTGTCGAAGCCGAAGGCGGCGGCCAGCGCATCGGCCTTCTCCTGACCGAGTGGCATGTTGACCTGTCGGCCTAGCGTCGCTTCCTTGGGCGCAAGAGGCAGGTACTTCTTCACCCCGGCGAAGGGCTGTTCGAAACCGGAGTTCAACACTCCCGCAGCATTGGCGGTCGAGGCAGTAGCCAGTGGAACAGCCACCAGGGCACCCGCAGCCGCTACTGCCACCATGCGTCTTGCAAGGGTGTTCACATTCATTGCTCACTCCTCTAGTTGGAAGACGTGCTCGTAGATTCCGTCCTCGAGTTTGGTCGTCATGACCGTCCCTCGCGCCCCCTGGTATTTGCCGTTCCACCGATGCTCGGTGCGTTCATCGGGAGTGGTTGATGATCTCGGGGATCATGTACGTCGTCGGCAACCCACCACCACACCCCGTCGTTCCTGCCGGGCAGGGCAGGATCGAGGGCGGCTGGTCACCCGACCGTGGGTAGTACATGCGGAGAATCGGCTGGATCTCGGAGTTCAAGGTGCTCACACCTGGATAGATGGCTTGCAGGTACTCCTGAGAGGGAGTGGGGATCCAGTTCGTCGCTGGTACACCCTCGGGCAGTTGGGGAGCCATCCAGATCGTGTAGGAGCCGTCCTCATTCGCCTCGAGGCCCACTCCGCCCTTGTTCTTCGATTCGATCTGCAGCGATCCCAGCTGAGACACCGGCTGGACCACTCCATATGTCAACGGATCCTCCACACGCTGTGGTGTCGGAAGGTCGATGATCGCGCCCTGTGGCTGCGAGGTCTCAGCGTTGACCTGCTGGATCGGAGTGCCCTTGGAGGAGAGTTCCTGCTGCCAGGTGGCGGCGATGGGGAAGGTGTAGGACACCTCACTGACACCGGGGATGGTTCCCGCCTCGTTCGTGACCGGCGAGGTCGCGATGAAGTAGGCCTTGTCTGCTTCGAGCCCGAAGTCAGCCGCATTCTCTCCGAACATGATGGATGTTCCAGGACGAAGGGGACCGACTGCCGATGCGCCGACAGTGATCGTCGAGTTGTCAGTGTCGATCACGTACACCGTGGTGTCAGCCTGCGAATACGCCGTGTTCAAAACACTCGCCTGGGAGATGAAGGGAGCAGCAGCCTCTGAGAAGTCCGTCTGGTAGACGGTCAAGGACCAGAAGCCCAACAGGTTGCCCTCAGAGTCCGCAGCGATCGGAGGCAAGATTCCGTCTGCGGGTATAGCTCCGCCCGCAGCCTCCTCCGGTGAGAACGTGATGCTGTAGGAGTTATCGCCCTGAAGCGGAGTCGGACCCCCGTCTTCGCGCAACTGAGTCGAGTAGAACCCATCACTGGGCAAATTGGGGAAGCCCCCCGCAAAGATGGCCGAGGCGCGGCCTAGGTAGCCCACCTTGGTATTCGCATACGTCCCGAACTCGTCATCGCGGTTGATATACAGCCAATAGTTCGTCTCCGCGGTCGTCGCCTGGAGGAGGCGCACCTTCGCTGCCGTCAGGCCCGCGGTGAAGCCCTGCTGCAGGGCCTTGATCTCAGCCGCACCCCACCCGCTCGGGATCTTGTACCCCTTGGCGGTGAGCCCAATCGAAGCGAACTTCTTCAGTGTGGTTCGTTGCCCGGAAGATGGGGAGTAGTAGACACCATCGAAACCCGGCTGCGGCGGCACATACGAGGGCAGATCGGCGGCTGCTGTGCCGCCGATACCGGTGTTGCGGTTGGGTAGTGGGCTCAACCGAATGGCTGCACCTGCCTGCTCGAAGAAGGCCACCGCGTTGTCGGGGACATTCCGCCACTTCGCGGCCTGCTGGGCTCGCTCGGGGCCGACCGGGGGGATCTGATACGCATACGGGCCCGTGGGGTAGACCGGCGCGTAGCCATTCTGCTGGAACTGCTCGAGTGTGTTGAGTGCGTATTTCTTGGCCACGTTCTCAAACGAGGAGGCGAAGCTTCGAGGATCCTCCGGCGGAGCGTTCGGGTCACCGAGCACCCGAACAAGGATCTCGCCTCGGTTAGTGCCGACGCTGATGACGGGGAAGGTTCTACCTTCGATCACTGCTTCGGTCTTGCTCGCGTACTTCGACTCGGGTCCAACGACCAGGTAGTGGGCCATGTCATCGCTCGGTGTGGTTCTCGTGCCGGGATCCGCCACCGTGTTGACGAAGGAGTCGAGAACCTGGCTCATCTGGTAAGTCCCATTCGAGGGCGGAACGGTATAGACGAGGTCCTGGCGCTTCAGCGACAACGAAGCGTTGAGATAAATCACCGATGCGTTGCCGGCATTCGTTGACGCGTTATCCCACTGAGCGGCGTATGGCGCGTAGGCGATGGTGTTGTAGGGAGCCGTGACCAGCTTGTTGTACCGATTGAAGCGGTAACTGAATTCCGGCGCCAGCGCCCAGATCGCGGCCTGCGTTGCCGTTCGACGAATCTTCCTCAGATTCTTGGACGTGGCCGCTGCCGAAGTCTCACTCGCCGATACGGACTCCGTCCCTGTGGCGATACCCGCTGAAGGAACAACCAGCACCCCCGCGATCAAGGCACTGGCCACTCCGGCAAAGACTATGCGTAATCGTGTAGATGGGCTCACGGTTGTTCCCCTCATC
>JAQCBM010000253.1 GCA_027729865.1 Actinomycetota bacterium | reverse complement strand
TGAGCGTGAGCAGCGTCGCCTCCGGCGGACAGGCGAAACGGAACGGTGCGTAGGGCGAAGTGCCCAGTCCGGCACTCACATGCAGCGCACTGCCGTTGTGCTCGCTGAGCCCGCGGGCGCGCTTGGTGTCGAGATCGCAGTTGGTAACGAGTGCGCCGTAACCGGGGATGCGAAGTTGTCCACCGTGCGTATGCCCGGCCATGATCAAGTGCGCGCCGTCCTCGGCCATCGGGTTCAGCACGCGCAGGTAGGGGGCGTGCGCAACGGCGAGGGCGAGATCAGCGCCAGGATCGAAAGCGCCGGAGACGTCGTCGTACTTGTCTCTTCCGATGTGGGGATCATCGACGCCGCGAATATCGATCTCTCGGCCATCGGCCTTGAGACGCGACTTGGCGTTGGTGAGATCGAGCCAACCCCCGGCGGTGAGACCGGCAACCAAGTCCTGCCAGGGAAGCATCGGGCGATTGGGTTGCAGACCTGAAGGTCCTTGCAGATAGCGCGCGGGGTTGATGGGCTTGGGGGCGTAGTAGTCGTTACTACCGAGCACGAACGCACCGGGAATGTCGAACAGCGGCTCGAGGGTGTCGATAACTTCGGGAATCGCGTCCTCGTGCGAGAGGAAATCACCGGTGGCGATCACCGCATCGGGGCGCAGTTCGCGCAGGCTCGAAACCCATTCCTTCTTCTTGGTCTGTCCGGGAACCAGATGCAGGTCGGAGAGGTGCAGCACGCGCAGGTCGGGTTGCTGGTTGGGAAGGACCTGGACGGTGGCTCGGCGCAGCGTGAAGCGTTCGGCTTCCCAGCGTGCGTAGGCCAGGGCGCCAAGGCCCAGAGCAACGGCGGAGGTGAGGAGCCGTCCGCTGGTGTTCATCTGACCATGATCGCACGGGTGGCGTGGGTGGGCGGTGGCAAGATGCGCTGCATGGCTGAATTGAAGGATCGTCTGCAATCGGATCTCACCGCGTCCATCAAGGCGCGCGATGAGATGAAGTCCGGAACCATCCGCATGGTGCTTGCGGCGATCACCACCGAGGAGGTCTCGGGTAAGGAAGCGCGTGAGTTGACCGACGACGACGTCATCACGGTGCTGGGGCGCGAGGCGAAGAAGCGCAAGGAAGCGGCTGAGGCGTACGACGACGCCGGTCGCGCGGAGCTGGCTTCGAAGGAACGCGCGGAACTCGTGATCATCGAGGCGTATTTGCCGGCGCAGATGTCCGAGGACGAGGTTCGCACGATCGTGGACGCTGCTGTTGCCGAAGTCGCCGCTTCGGGAGCCGAAGGCGGCAAGGCGATGGGCGCGGTCATGAAGATCGTGCAGCCGCAGGTCAAGGGTCGCGCTGATGGTGGGCAGGTTGCGGCGTTGGTGAAGTCCGCGCTGGGGATGTAGTTGCTTGGCGTGTGATTGCTAGCCGACCGGCACAACCTCGGCGGGAATCTCTTCTAGACCCGGTTGGGCAGGTTGTCCGGGTTGTTCCGGTGCTCCACCTGCTTCGTTCACCGTCAACGTGATGACCGTGCCGACCGGCAAGGACGTTCCGGCGGGAACGGATTGCGCGATCACGGCGCCTGCGGGAGCGTTCGGGTCACTTGCTTGCGCGACGCTGACCAGGAAGCCTTCACGTTCCATGATGGTGGTGGCGTCGTTGAGGGGCGCACCGCGAGTTTCGGGCACCAGGTTGAAGCCGGTGGAGATTGTCACGTTCACGGCCGTGTTGGGAATCGCAGTGCCACCAGGTCCTGGACTTTGCGACACGACGAATCCGGCAGGTAGTGGTGAATCGACCTGGGTGATGTCACCGAGGCGCATACCTACCTGCTCCAGCTGGGCGAGCATCTCTTCGGCTGTTGTTAGGTTCGCCAAGTCGGGAACTTCGATGATGGCAAAGACGCTGGTGGGAAGTCCGGTGTCAAGGACGAACTGCTCGATCGGTTTGTCGGCGAGCGCGGCTTCCATGCTGGTCTTCCAGATCGGTCCAGGAAGTGTGCCACCGAACACCTGTCGGTAATACGTTCCGTTGATCGTCACGTCCTTGAGCGGATGCGCGAAGCCGCCGCGCGGATCACCCACCCACACTGCTGCGGCAACCTGCGGGGTGTACCCGGCGAACCAGACGGCAGCAGAATCATTGGTTGTCCCCGTCTTGCCCGCTGCAGGCCGATCACCGAGGGACATACGTGAACCCGTGCGCCCCGAGATCGGACCATCGACAACACCCACGAGCATTTCGGTGACGGTGTCGGCAACCGGGCGATCGATGACCTGGGTGCAGTCTTCACCAGGAACGGGAAGCCGCTTTTGCTCGCGATCGCGAACTTCCAGAATGCTGCGCGGTTTGCAGTATTCACCGTGGGCCGCGAATGCTGCGTAGGCATTCGCCATGGCGAGCGGGGATACCTCGGCGCTACCGAGAGTGAGCGAGGGAACACGCGGCAACTCCTCGCCGCTTCCGGTGAACACACCCATTGACTCGGCGATTTCAGCCGGGCGGCACAGACCGGTGCGCTCCATCAGAGCCATGAAGTAGGTGTTGGTGGAGAAGGCGGTGGCTTGGGCCATATTCAAGGTGCCGCCGGCGGTGGAGTTGCGGACGGTCACCGGAGGGAAGGGCACGCCGGTCTCACAATTGACGAAACCTTCGAATGTTCGTGGGCTGGGAGAACTGATCGGTTCGTAGGGGGAAATGCCTGCTTCCAATGCCGCGGCGAGGGTGAAGATCTTGAACGTGGAGCCCGATTGCATGCCGATCGTGCCGCCCATGGATCGATCGGTGTTGTAGTTGTAGGTGGTCTTTCCCGCACCCGATGTTCCCCACTCGCGGTTCTGCGTCATCGCGATGATGTTGCCGGTCCCCGGCTCGACCATCGAGATCGCTGCGGCCTTACGGCTCTCATCCGTGGGCGGGATGTATTCGTTCACGGCGTTGGTTGCGGCGGTTTGCACCTTCGGATCCAGCGTGGTGCGGATCGTGTAACCACCGCGGCGCAAGAAAGCCTCCCGCTCCTCCGGTGTCTCACCGAATTCCTCGCTGGTGAGGATGGTTTGCAGGACATAGTCGCAGAAGAACGGTGCGTACGACGTAGTGCAGCCGTTGGAGGTGCGAGTCGGATTAAGCACTTGCTCCATGGGAACAGACGCAGCGCGTTCGGCTTGTTCACGGGATATGTATCCCAGATCCGCCATCCGGTTGATGATCACGTTGCGACGCTGTGTTGCGTTCTCGGGATTGCGGAGAGGGTCATATGCCGTGGGACCCTTGACGATCGCAGCCAAAGTGGCTGCTTCAGTGAGGTTCAGATCTGCGGCAGGCTTGGAGAAGTAACGACGCGCAGCAGCTTCCACGCCGTACGCGCCCGAGCCGAAGTACGCGATGTTCAAGTAGCGCGCGAGGATCTCACCTTTGCTGAACCGCTTCTCAAGCGCCAATGCAAGTCGTGCTTCGCGAATCTTGCGGGTGAAGCTGTCACCACGCGCGGCCTCGAGGTCCTCCGCGCTCGTGGCTTGGTTCACCAACACGTTCTTGATGTACTGCATCGTCAGAGTCGACGAACCCTGTTCGATGCCACCTGCTGTGGTGTTACGCGCGAGCGCGCGAACAACACCACGCGCATCGACTCCGTTGTGGTCGAGGAAGCGAGCATCCTCGATAGCGACGATCGCCTGACGCATCACCGGGGAGATGC
Source organism: Actinomycetota bacterium (assembly GCA_027729865.1). Taxonomy (GTDB): domain Bacteria; phylum Actinomycetota; class Actinomycetes; order S36-B12; family S36-B12; genus S36-B12. Next base: position 84 of record JAQCBM010000253.1, on the reverse strand, counting down.
TCTCGAGTGGGACTTCCACGCGGTTTTGGTAGTACAAGGTGGCCAGCAGCGAGCCATCGGAAGCCAGGATGACCGAGCGCTCGG
>JAQCBM010000252.1 GCA_027729865.1 Actinomycetota bacterium | reverse complement strand
CCACGCCACGTATTCGGATGTCCTGTGCAACCCGTTGTCGTGTCCTATCCCTGTCGATTAGTAGGAGACCGAAACCGACGAGCACCCAGAACCCGAGCGTGAGATCGAGCAGTGCTGTTCTGCTCATCACGATGTGGATGCCTTCGAGCGCTAGCAGCAGACCGGCGATGGTGCCGAGCACATCGGAGCGGGTGAGCCGGCGCACGATGCGCGCGGTGATGATCACGGCCAGCACGCCCAGGATCGCAACGGCGATCCGCCAGCCGAATGGGTTCACGCCGAATATGTATTCGCCCACCGCGATAGTCCACTTGCCCACGGGTGGATGGACGATGAAGCCGGGCTCACCGCTGAACGCTTCGACGGTGCGCCAGTTATCGCCGGCCTGCAGCATCAGGTCCTTGTGGTTTTCGACTTCGTCGATCTCCACACCGAAGCGCAGGTAGGACCAAGCGTCCTTGGCGTAGTAGGTCTCATCGAAAACCACGGCGTTCGGCCTGCCGAGGTTCGTGATTCGGGTGACGGCCGCGAGTGCGCCCACGGCTAGTGGTCCCACCCAACCGCGCCATCCGTGTGATGGCATGGGAGGCGCTAGACGATCTGGGAGAGTCGCCACGTTGCGATGGGGAGGAATGGGCCCGGGAGCCGTCGGCTCGAGGGTCGCAGCGGGCACGCCTTCATCGTAGGTGCGACAGGATGGACCGGTGACCGGTCACGATGACGCGGGGCTGCTATTGCTGGCTGCCACACCGCTCGGGAATGCTGAGGATGCGTCTGCACGCTTGGTGGCGGCTCTGCAGGAGTGCGACGTGATCGCTGCGGAGGACACCCGCAAGTTGCGGGCCCTTACCTCGCGCCTCGGGATCGAACCGCATGGACAGATCCTTTCCTTCTACGAGGGCAACGAATCAGCACGCGTTCCGGAGTTGATCGAGCGCGCTCGTGGTGGGGCGCGGGTGCTCGTGGTGACCGATGCGGGTATGCCCTCGGTGAGCGATCCAGGCTTTCGGTTGGTGCGTGAGGCGAACGACGCCGGCATCCGCGTGACGTGCCTGCCTGGTCCTTCCGCCGTGCTCGCGGCGCTGGTGTTGTCGGGGTTGCCGGTGGCGAGGTTCGCATTCGAGGGGTTCTTGCCGCGGAAGGCGGGGGAGCGTCGTCGTCGTTTGGAATCCCTGGCAACCGAGGAGCGCACCATGGTGTTCTTCGAAGCCCCGCACCGGCTGGAAGCTTCATTGGCCGACATGGTGCACGCATTCGGTGGTGCGCGTGCTGCGGCGGTGTGCCGGGAATTGACCAAGGTGCATGAAGAAGTGATCCGAGGTCCGCTGTCGGATTTGCACGCCTGGGCAGCGGGCGAGGTGCGCGGTGAAATCACCGTGGTGATCGATGGGGCATCGAGTGAAGACGTCCGAGCTGCAGTCGGTTTGACCACCGATGAGCAGATCGCTGCGGCGGTCAACGAGGCGATGGCGCAGGGTTCATCGCGCAAGGATGCGGTGGCGCAAGTAGCGAGCGAAGCAGGGTTACCCAAACGGCGGGTGTACGACGTCTCGTTGCGCTTCGCACCCGACTCCTAGGATCGGGGTATGTCCGGAGCCGGTGAGTGGTTAGCGAGTGAGAAGGCGTTCTACGTCACCACGCCCATCTATTACGTCAACGATGCGCCGCACATCGGGCATGCGTATACGACCACGGCTGGAGATTTCCTAACCCGCTGGCACCGTCAGCGCGGGGAGAAGGTCTGGTACCTGACCGGCGTGGACGAGCACGGAACCAAAGTGCAGCGTGCGGCCGATGCAGGTGGCGTGACTCCGCAGCAGTGGGTGGATCGACTTGTGGAGCAGTCATGGCTCCCGGTCCTGGAAACGGTCGATGCCGCGAACGACGACTTCATCCGCACCACGCAGTCCCGCCACGTGGAGCGAGTACAGAAGTTCTGGGAGAAGGTTCGCGACAACGGGTTCGTGTACTCGGATGCCTACGAGGGTCCGTATTGCGTGGGGTGTGAGGAGTTCAAGTTCCCCGGGGACCTCATTGAGGGAACCGGTGAGTTCGAGGGTCAGATGGTGTGCCCGGTGCATGGGAAACCGGCCGAGGAACTGCGCGAGGACAACTGGTTCTTCAAGCTCTCGGCGTTCGGAGATCGCCTGATCGAGCACTACGAGGCGCACCCGAACGCCGTCCGTCCGCAAAGCGCGTACAACGAAGTCATGGCCTTCCTGCGCAAGGGTCTGGTCGACATCTCGATGTCCCGCTCGAGCGTGGACTGGGGAATTCCGCTCACCTGGGATCCCGAGCAGGTGGTGTACGTGTGGTTCGACGCTTTGCTGAACTACGCCACCGCGGTGGGTTACGGTTCCGAGCCCGGCACGGACGAGGCTGCTCGCTACGCCACCACGTGGCCTGCCGATGTGCACCTGGTGGGCAAAGACATCCTGCGCTTCCACGCGGTTTATTGGCCGGCGATGCTGCTGGCAGCTGATCAGCCCATGCCCAAACAGGTCTTCGCGCACGGCTGGTTGCTTGTGGGCGGGGAGAAGATGAGCAAGTCCAAGCTCACCGGCATCGCGCCCGAGCAGATCATCGACCACTTCGGTTCGGATGCCTTCCGCTACTACTTCATGCGCGCGATCAGCTTCGGTCAGGACGGTTCCTTCTCGTGGGAGGACATGACTGCGCGGTACACCTCCGAGCTTGCGAACGGTTTGGGCAACCTCGCTTCGCGGGCCACTGCGATGGTCGGTAAGTATCGCGACGGCGTCCTGCCGGAAGCGGGTCCTTTGACCGCGGCCGAGGACGCCGTGGTGGAACGGTTGGCTGCTGCATCGGTAGCCGCCGATCGGGCGATGGATGAATTGGACTTCGCGACCGCGATCGGCGAAGTGCGCAGCGTGGTTGAACTGGTAAACCAATATGTGACCGAGGTCGAGCCATGGGTGCTCGCCAAGGACGAGGCGAACGCCCAGCGCCTTGACACGGTTCTCTACACGATGTGTGAGGCGCTTCGCGGTGTTGCCGTCCTGTACAACCCGCTCATGCCCAAGGCGATGTCGAGTTTGTGGCAGCATCTCGGTGCGCACGAAGCACTCGGTGAGTTGGGTGCCCAGCGTGTGAGCGAGGCGGGTCGATGGGGTCAGTTGCCAGCGGGCGCCCACGTGACGAAGGGCTATGCGCTCTTCCCGCGCCTGCCCGACGACGCCCCGGAGTCCTGACCTTGTCGGGTTTCTCGGGTTGGCCGGATGCACCCGAGCCGCTGCCGCGGCCGGTGATCGATTCACATACCCACCTGGACGTGCACGATCGATCCACGGCGAGGTTGCGCCTGATCCGGATGAGTTGCTTCGACGTGCTGCCGAGGTGGGCGTGCCCAAGGTGGTACAGATCGGCTGTGATGTGGCCTCCGCCGAGTGGTCCGTGCCGTTCGCGAAGGAGCATCCTCAGGTTGCAGCAGGAGTCGCCCTGCACCCGAACGATGCAGCGCGGATCGGCGTGCGCCAGGGGCGTGCAGGTCTGGAGCAGGCGTGGGCACGGATTGCCGAGTTAGCGCGCGAGGACGTGGTGAAGGCCGTGGGCGAGACCGGGTTGGACTACTTCCGCACTCCGGAGGCCGATGGACAGGCATTCCAACACGAGTCCTTCCGGTGGCATATCGAGTTGGCGAAGGAAGTCGACAAAGCCTTGGTTATCCATGACCGCGATTCCCACGACGACGTGATCTCGGTGCTACTGGATCAGGGTGCGCCCGATCGTGTTGTCTTCCACTGCTTCTC
>JAQCBM010000251.1 GCA_027729865.1 Actinomycetota bacterium | reverse complement strand
TAGACGAAATGACCACCGTCATAACGAAACCGACGTCCTGCTTCCTTGAGCAGAGAGGTCTTCCCGGACTTTCGTAGACCAAGAAGGATCACAGCATTTCGCGTCAACATCGCGTCTTCCAACCGTTGAAGGTCAACTCGCCGCCCATAGAAGTCGTCGCCCTGCACCGCCGACTGCTGCTCGTAGACATTCCGGCTGAACATGCGAAGCCTGAGACGTTCGGTGAATACCTGTGCCGCTCCGCGGGCATCGGTTGGGAGGCTCCCAACCGGGATCACGAGCGGGGGGCGCCCACGAGTCCAGTCATCAATCTTTGTTACCTCTGCTGGGTCTGCCGAGGCCACAAAAACTACGTGTCCGGTCACCTCGCGCTTGTCGGCGAGTTGATCAAGGCGCTCAAGCTGCCTCTTCACTGTCATGAACCACTTATTGAAGAGGGGGTCGTAGTTTGTTGCGATTAGTCCAACTTCTCTGGTGAATCCGTACGCACCCGCGAGCTTCGCACTAAGGCTGATAACCGCGTAGCCCACCGAAATCCCGTCGAGGTGGTAGCTGTCGCGATCGGGAATATTGCGCCAGTTAACCGAACACCCAAGTTCGTCAAACGCGGCGAAGACGCCCTTTACCGACGGGAACACCCTCTCAAACTCCTCCCTGTTGGGAGGTCGGAACGACATCACTCAACCGTACTTCACCTCGCGACTCAGGCACGCTGGCCGCTTTAGTAGCTTCGGAACATGCCGCTCTGGTTGTGTGACGTTGACGGAACGTTGGCGCTTCACAACAACCGAGATCCCTATAGGTGGCAGGACGCCACCTCTGACGCCTTGAACGTCCCTGTTCAACGTGTTGTGAGCGCGCTTGCAGACCGCGGCGACAGCGTGATTTTCTTATCGGGCAGACCCGAGGAGGCTCGGTTCGTTACGGAGGCTTGGCTCGCTTCACATTTCCACTTCGCCATCGACCTGAGACTCAGAGCCTCGGGTGACAATCGCCCAGACCAAGAGGTGAAAGCAGATCTCTACCGTCAGGTGGTCTCCGAGCGCGGGCCCGCTTCAGGTGTTTTTGATGACCGACAACGGGTCGTCGATATGTGGCGTAATGATTTTGGGCTCATCTGCTTTCAGGTTGCCGACGGTCACTTCTGACCGACCGGACCTGCCGCAAATAGCCAGTTTGTAACTCTCCCCAGTCGGCCGAGCCGTTCTGCTCGGGATCCTCTCGGCGCTCGGAGGTTCCACACTCCAGCAAACGCAAACATCCTTATTCGCCACTGATCCTGCGGCTCGCGAGTGAGCGCCCGTTGGGACCCAACGCTCCTTGCCGACCCGCAGGCGAGGAACATCCAGTCGAAATGGGGCCGACAGGCACGATCACCCTGTAAGTAAGGTGCCGTCGTGCGCGCCAGACGTCCACCGCTGATTGATCTCTTCGCGGGTTGCGGGGGCCTCTCTCTCGGCCTTGAGCAGGCGGGCTTCGAGCCAGTGTTTGTGAATGAGTTGAACGCTGATGCGATGGAGTCGTACCTCCTGAACCGGGAAGACGTCCTTCCCGGCCTGCGCTCACCTCGCTCGCACGTCCACGACATCCTCGATGTGACGCAGAAACCCGGCGAGCTTGCTGCGCTCGCAAACCGGCTCAGGCGTGAGCACGGAGAGATCGGTCTCGTAGCCGGCGGACCCCCGTGTCAGGGATACAGCGGGATCGGGCATCGGAGAACGTTCAGTGAGTTGGCCAAGCTCGACATCCCTTCTAACCACCTGTACCGCGAGATGGCGAAGTTCGTGGACGCGATCCAACCTCGCGCATTCCTCTTTGAAAATGTTCGTGGACTCCTCTCGAGCAGATGGTTCGCAGGCGGCGAGAAGGGAGAGATCTTTCGCGATGTCCGAGCCGCCTTCAACAAGATCGGCCAACGGCGCGGCTCCCGGGGTTACAACATTGGCTGGGCGCTAGTCCACGCGAGGCATTACGGCGTGCCACAGAATCGTCCCCGCGTCTTGATGGCGGGCGTCCGCGACGACATCGCATTCAAGTCGACGAGCAAAACAGGCGATGGGCTCATCCCCGACCCCACGCTGATGGGTCCCGATCTCGTTGACCTCCTCGGGGACCTAATTGATCCGAATTGGGTGATGGGCGGCGCGACCTCGACCTACTGCTCGTCAGCGACGAACGACGTCCAACGTTGGCTTCGGTCCACACCTGACGGCAAAGTCGCGAAGCGAGGTTCACCGCTAACCGAGATGGAGTACAGCCGGCACTCTGACATAGTTGCGGAGAAGTTCCGCCACATGCTCGCCAACGGCGGAGAGATTCCGGACCACTTCAAGACCAAGAAGTTCGCCCAGCGTTTGCTCCCGGAACGTTGGGACTCCGACGGCCCCTCGATTACCGCAACCTCTCTTCCCGACGACTACGTCCACTTCTCCCAGCCAAGAGTGCTAACCGTCCGAGAATGGGCGAGGCTCCAGATGTTCCCAGATCACTACAGATTCGCGGGAAAGCGAACAACTGGTGGCAGGCGTCGTGCCGGCGACCCGAGTCAGAACGATTGGTCTCGCGAGGTACCCAAGTACACGCAGATCGGTAATGCGGTTCCTGTGGAACTTGCCAGAGTTGTTGGCGAGCACCTGCGCGACCTCATCAGTTAGGTGCCGCTGGTGGCCTCGAGGTAGTGCACCGTTGCGCTCGGGAACAACTTTGGCTGATCGTGGGGCCATAACTTGAAGAGGTAGCCATGATCTCGGGTTCGACCTGATTCCTTGATGCTGAGAGTTAGGTCCAGCTCCACCGTGCCATCGGCGAGGAGCAGCGACAAGTTGCCGATGAGTGGCTTTCGGGTGTGCTCGACGATGCGGTACCGAAACCACTCGGTACCTGCCTGCTTCCTCACATCGGCCTTGATCCAGAAGGTTTCGCGGTGCTTCTTCCGGAGACTGCCCTCCAGCGCTTCCAACGGCCAAACCAGAGCCGTTTCGAATACTCCCCCAGAAAGGTTGAGATAGTCAGTGTCGTCGCTGACCCGTAGGGCCAGCCCGAGGGTGTTGGGGACGTTCTTCACTGAGCAGTAGAGCTGGCGTCGACCGGTCGAAGTGTCCTCGTAGCCGAACTCTCGTAGAAGGCCCTTCGCGTCCAGTGCACTTACCTGCCAGTCAGGCGTCTTGCTGAAAAGTGTCGTTCTGGTTTCCTGCTTGCCGCCCGGACCCAGTCGTCCACTCTTGATCTCGATCCCCTTGAAGTCAGGTGCCTTCGACGAGTTGGCCTTGATGCCGAGAAGGGACTCAAGTGTGTAGCCGACTCCTGTTGGGCCTTCTCGCTGCGACTCGACGAAACCCTGCCTACAGATCTCTCTGAGCATCTCCAGCAACTCAGTCGCAGATTGTGACGCGTCCTGACGGGGGAAGCTTCGCCTCAAATACGAACCGGGATCGTCAATGGAGGACCAAACGACAGGGTCGCTCGTATTCACCACGTGTAGCCGAGCGTCGGCGCCAACAAAGACTGCGATCAAATTGCCCGGCCTCGCAGCCGAACCCAACCGGCTTACCCACAGCCTCGGGTCACCTCCCTTAGTCTCCGGTCGGTAGAGGGAAACCGTGCGTTCGTCATGACCCTTCGCGTCGACCAGCACAGCATCAATGAGGACCCTGTGGTCACTGCCCTTCAGTTGCTGATCGAAATCATGAATAGCCATTCGCTTGAGGAAGCGGCGAAGGGACGCGTGAGCATCGATAATCGCCTTCGCAAGCCCCGTCTCGGTGGGCACA
>JAQCBM010000250.1 GCA_027729865.1 Actinomycetota bacterium | reverse complement strand
GCCAGCGAAGGCCGTTAACGTCCTTGGCCACCTGTCCGGGCTGCGTCTTGGTTGCCTTGGTGAGCTCCACGAACAGTACGTACAGGATGTACAGGAACGGAATCGTGGACAGCGCACCCCAGATCGCCTTGGGAGCGGTGTCGACTGCGATCTCACCCGGGTAGCCGAGCACGATCATCAACACCGAAGCCGGGATCAGCTTCATCATCAAGGACTTGCGGACCGCGGGAGCCAGCGCGAGGACGGCGATCGCCTCGAACAGCAGCAGCGGCACGGTGAGCAGCCAGTCAACGTAGCGGTAGCCCTCGTTGAAGCCTTCACCGTTGACGAGGACGTAGCTCATGGCGTTCATCGCGGTGGCCGGCTCCTCAACGCCAACAGCCACATACGAGCCCTTGAAGGATTCGAAGATGCGCCAGTAGTGATACGCCGCGATCAGCGTGACGATGGATGAAACAACAATCGCCTGGCGGTAACGCGGAAGAACGCGGCCCTGGACCGCGAGCAGGAAGATCGTCGTGGCGAGCATCGATGCGAGCGCGAACGACAGGATGTTGTAGACAGTCTGAAATTGCGAATAGGTGAGTTCGAGAACTCCCACTCCAGCCTCCATGATTCGGGGACGGCGCCGGTCATGACGGCCGTCGGTGTTCAGGTGGCTGCGCGGTCTCCCGGTGATCGCGTAGCGGCCCTAGCGTGGTCGGTCTCACAGTCGAGTGCAAGTTGAACAAGCCGTGAACTGGATATCTAATTCAAAACTGTCGGAAATGTCCGATTTTGCGGGGCTAGAGTGTGGTCGTGCCTCGGACCCTTCGCTTGCGACAGGAACTGGTCGAACAACTCGTGGCTCATGCCCGGGCCGACCATCCAGACGAGGCGTGCGGAGTGATTGCCGGCCCTGACTATGCGACGCCCTCCCGGTTCATCCCGATGGTCAATGCCGCCCGCTCGCCAACGTTCTATGAGTTCGACTCGGCTGATCTGCTTCGTTTGTACCGAGATATGGACGATCGCGATGAGGTGCCGGCGGTGATCTATCACTCACACACCGCCACCGAGGCCTATCCTTCGCGAACCGACATCGCCTACGCCTCGGAGCCCGACGCGCATTACGTCCTGGTCTCCACCAGAGAAACTGGGAACGACGACGGCCCGTATGAGGTGCGCTCGTTCCACATCGTGGATGGCGTGGTGACCGAAGATGACGTCGTCGTCGTTCCCTGATCAGTTGCCATTCCGCAGCAACTTGCGAAGCCTTTGCATCTGACCGACCTCTAGTCGCTGTTTCAACTATCGCGCTTTACCCTTGAGCAGACGTCACAGAAAGGTTCACCCATGGCCGTGGAAGTTCGCATTCCAACCATCCTGCGCCCCTACACCGGCGGCGAAAAAGTAGTCACTGCCGAGGGAGCATCGCTGCAGGAGTTGATCGCTAACCTCGACGCCACGTACGCGGGAATCGGTGAGCGCCTCGTCGATGAATCAGGTCTTCGTCGCTTCGTGAATGTCTATCTCAACGATGAAGATGTGCGTTTCCTTGATGGCCTCGCAACGGAGGTCACCGAGGGAGATTCAGTCACGATCCTGCCCGCGGTGGCCGGCGGCTGACGTGCGCTTCGATTCCCTCCTCGACTCGGTTGGTCACACCCCGCTGGTGGGTTTGCCGACCTTGTCGCCGAGTCCCGACGTTCGGTTGTGGGCCAAGTTGGAGGACCGAAACCCGACAGGATCGGTGAAAGATCGCGCGGCGCTCGCGATGATCACCAAAGCCGAGAAGGACGGTTTGCTGCACCCCGGCTCAACGCTGCTCGAACCGACTAGCGGTAACACCGGGATCGCTTTGGCCATGGTGGCTAAGCAACGCGGCTACAAGCTGATATGTGTCATGCCGGAGAACACCTCATCCGAGCGCGCGCAACTACTGCGCATGTGGGGCGCGGAGATCATCTACTCACCGGCTGCAGGCGGATCGAACGAAGCAGTTCGCGTTGCCAAGGAGATCGGCAAACAAAACCCCGATTGGGTGATGCTCTACCAATACGGCAATGAGGCCAACGCCCTCGCGCACTACGAAACAACTGGTCCGGAACTCCTCGCAGATCTGCCGACCATTACGCATTTCGTTGCCGGCCTTGGCACCACGGGAACTCTGATGGGGGCGGGCCGATATCTGCGGGAAGCCAAGCCCGACGTCCAGATAGTCGCGGCCGAACCTCGATACGGTGAACTCGTCTACGGGCTGCGCAATCTCGAGGAAGGCTTTGTGCCCGAGCTCTACGACGAGTCGGTTCTCACCAGCAGATTCTCGGTGGGACCGCGTGATGCCGTTCGCCGGACGCGGGAGTTGCTGGACAAGGAAGGCATCTTCGCTGGGATTTCTACCGGTGCGATCCTGCACGCCGCGCTCGGACTTGCCGCTAAGGCTGAGAAGAAGGGCGAGGCTGCGGACATCGCCTTCATTGTCTGTGACGGCGGCTGGAAGTACTTGTCCACGGGTGCGTACGAAGGAACTCTCGAAGAAGCCGAAGCTGCCCTCGAAGGCCAACTCTGGGCCTAACCGCGAACGGGCAATTTTCCGGCCGCGAACGGGCACAAAATTGACGGCGAGCGGGCAATACTGCCCACTCGCCGTTTCAATTCAGCCCCTTCGGGGCCGGAAAATTGCCCGTTCGTGATTAGACGCTCTGGCTGAACCAGACTTTCGCGCGATCGGTATTCACGATCAAGATGATGATTAAGTTCAAGATGATCTGGAATGCACCACCGTTCCCGAAGTGGAAGAAGCCGAAAACGATATTGATCACGGCTAGTACCGAGATCAGCACCTGTGCGGTCGCGCTTCCGGCGAACGTCAAGCGAGTGAGCCAGAAATAGATGAAGCCGAGAAGGATCATCAGTGCACCGTTGAACCACAGGTAGAACGTGGAGACGGTTACTTCTTGACCGAAGCTATTCACGTACGACGGGTTGTCGCCGAATGCAGAGAAGACGATCAAGATGCCGAACGTGAGGTTCAAGATTCCAGCGAGCGCCACCAGGATGCCAACGAGCGTCACACCGAACGGCCGTTGAATTGCGGTATCTGACATGGAGCTCCCTCCTCAGGGAAGTGAGCGCAGCCACTTTGACTGCGCTCAAGAAGCGTATAGATAGGCATCTCGTATTGGACCGTGCCGCGCCGTAGGCTTGCCCGGTCATGACCAATAACGCACCAATTGGGATATTCGACTCGGGCTTTGGTGGCTTGACGGTCGCCCGATCGATCATCGATCAGTTGCCGCATGAATCGATTCGATACGTCGGGGATACCCGACGTGGCCCCTACGGTCCTCAACCCATCGCGAAGGTTCGCGAGTACTCACTCGAGATCATGGATCGACTTGTCGACGATGGGGTGAAGGCACTGGTTATCGCCTGCAATTCGGCGAGTGCGGCGACCCTGCGCGACGCCCGCGAGCGGTACAGCGTGCCGGTGATTGAAGTTGTTCACCCCGCGGTTCGTCGGGCTGTCGCAGCATCGCGAAATGGGATCGTGGGCGTCATCGGTACAGAGGCAACCATCACGTCCCAGGCGTACGACGACGCTTTCGCAGCTGCCCCGCATATCGAGTTGCACGCCCGCTCGTGCCCGCGCTTCGTGGAGTTGGTGGAAGCAGGAATTACCAGTGGTGAAGACGTCATCAACACCGCGCGTGAGTATCTGGCGGAGTTGCAGACAGCGAATGTGGATACCTTGGTTCTGGGGTGCACGCACTACCCACTTCTGACAGG
>JAQCBM010000249.1 GCA_027729865.1 Actinomycetota bacterium | reverse complement strand
ATGCCCCCTGCGCCGTGCCGTCGCGCGCAGTCTACCAAAGCGAACCGTGCTCAATAGACGATAGTGTCGTTGTCAGGCCCGCGTCACTTGTCATGCGGTGTTGAAAGAGGAGGTCATCGTGAGCGCTGTCGCGATGGACGTCCAGGGGGCACCCGTTGAGGGTTACCTTGCGATTCCCGAATCCGGTAGCGGACCGGGAGTGTTGGTCATCCAGGAATGGTGGGGACTCGTCCCGCACATCAAGTCCGTTGTCGAACGTCTGGCCGATGCAGGCTTCGTCGCGATGGCCGTCGACCACTACCGGGGCGTCGAGACGACCGAACCCGACGAGGCGCAAAAACTGATGATGGGCCTGAAGGTCGATGCGGCTGCAACTGATATCGCGGCGGGAGCCGACTACCTGCTGTCCCGTGACGAGGTCTTTGGCGCAAGCGTTGGCTCGATCGGCTTTTGCATGGGAGGTGGGCTCTCCCTGTTGGCTCCCACCGTGGGCGCAGTTTCCTCGGCCGTCGCCTTCTATCCGGCGATGCCGTGGCCCGACTACCACCCGGACTGGGGCAACTACGCCGGCAAGGCCGCGCTGATTCACAAGGCCGAATCCGACGAGGATCACGCGGGTCCTCGTATCTCCGAGTACGCCGAGGCGATCCGAGCAGCCGGCGGCGAAGCGTCGATATTCGACTACCCGGACTCGGTGCACGCATTCTTCAACGACGACCGCCCAGAGGTATTCCAACCCGAGAATGCTGCGGCCGCCTGGCAACGCAGCATCGATTTCCTTGCCGCCCGGCTTCGCTGATCGAGTCGCGGCGGTTACTTCGCTCGCTGACCTCGATCAGGCGATCGTCGGTTGCCGGGAATGCCCTCGGTTGATCGAGTGGTGCGCGCACGTTGCGCACGAAAAGCGCGCCGCCTACCGCGATGATGATTACTGGGGTGGCCCAGTCCCCGGTTTCGGTAGCGATCATCCGCGAGTTTGGATCGTCGGGCTGGCTCCTGGTGCGCACGGAGCGAATCGCACTGGACGCATGTTCACCGGTGATCGCAGTGGAGATTGGCTCTATGCCGCGTTGCACCGAGCTGGTTTAGCAGCGATTCCGACCTCGACTCATCGCGATGATGGACAGCAACTCCCGGACACCCGAATTACTGCAGCGGTGCACTGCGCGCCACCGGACAACAAGCCCACTACGGAAGAAAGAACGAACTGTCGCCACTGGCTTCGCCGGGAAGCCGAACTCGTACTCCCCGAGGTGCAAGCCGTGGTTGCCCTTGGATCACTTGCCTGGTCGGCGGCCATTGACGCTCTGAAGAATGCCGGGTGCGATATCCCTGTTCCTCGACCTAAGTTTGGTCACGGGATCACCTTCGAGGTCACGCGTCCACGGCGGATTCAAGTGATCGGTAGCTATCACCCCAGTCAGCAGAACACTTTCACCGGGAAGTTGACCGAGGACATGCTCGACGCAGTCTTCGCTGGCCTTGGTTCCGGTGAATGACGGCGATGAATGCCGACTAGTCGACGTTCCTTTCAGCTTCGGGTAGTAGCAGCGTCACTTTGGTGAACGCACGCAAGACACCGTCGTCGGCAATAACCGACGGGCGCAGCACCTCAACGGGATAAGTAACGAGATCGCCGTCCACCACCGGTGCGGCGGACAGCAACTCGATCCGAGCGGTGGCAGCTGAGTCCGGATCAGCGTCCGCGGATGCCTCGTGGACCAACAGTGTGAGCGGCACCGACTCGTCGCCGAACATGTCGCGCCACTCGCTCTCGAGTCGAAGGAGGGGAATCAATTCGCTGTCTTGCCCGGCGTCTCGTCGCACTGCGAGCACCTCGGGATCCGACGGGGCCATGCTCAAGGTGAACAGGCCCTCCGCCGCCGGAGTGAGCTGCGCCGCGTCGGCACTGTGAGCCAGAACCCACAGGGCACGCTCGGGCCCGGTGTCGCGACCTTGCCACCAGGTTCCGGCTCCGAAACCCGCGGCCACCGACCCCAGGCCCAGGAGCGCAACCAGGATCCAGACTCCCAGGCTCCAGCCGCCACCGGACTTACCGAACATAACGGCCAGGGTAGGGGAGTGGGCTGCGCTGCCTTCAGGGAACAGGTGCGGAATCATGGGGTTGATCACGAGCTGGCCCTCGTAGTCCAACTGGTAGAGACACCCGGCTTAAACCCGGCACAGTATGGGTTCGAATCCCATCGAGGGCACCGATCAGTGCGCGGCGCGCAGGGCCGCGGGGGCACGCGGGCCTAAGACGGCTCTGCCACGTCTAAGTGAACTTCATTCCTCCTAAGGAACCACGGCTTGAACGGCGGATCGAAGCGAGCGAGTCTGGGGGCGCTCACTGCAAGGAGACCGTCGGCGGCGATGGCCTTGTGCAACTCCGCGAGATGGTGGTCGTAGGAGGAGCGTGACCAGCGCCCCGAGTAGCGGGCCACCGCGGTGAGACTTGGCGGCACCTCGCGTATCGTGACCCGCGGATCGGTGGGAATGGGCGCCGAGTCGAGGCTCACAGATGCGGGAAGAACGAAGGCGACCACCTGCTGTCCGTCTTCCGCGGCTTGTTGGACGACCGGGGCGGTCATGTCGAGTTTGCGGCTTTGGACCACGGGAGCGGTCATCGCCAAGGACTCCCGGGATCGGTTGTTGCCGCCGATGTAGTTGACGAGAGGCCGAAAGGCCAGACTCCCCGCCTCGTCGAAGCCGGCATCCACAGTGACCTCCGCGATCACGCACGCCGGGTAGCGCCGCAATTCGTAGTCCTTGGTTTGGCGCACCACCTCGTACGGCTGCTGTTCGGTCACCTCTCGACGATACGCCCAAGATCGCCCACCCCGACAGGGGCGCTTGGCGCTTTCAGAGCTTTGGGTTACCTTAGAAGCATGCAGACGAATAACCCTGTCCTGTCGCGCTACGAGAAGGCCGATGCCTCGGGCTTCGCCTATGCCGAGGGCCGATCGGCCTTCGCCAAGGCTTCCGGTGAGGCACCCACCTCCACCCCGGCGCAACCGGTCACCCAGCCAGCTGGCGTTCCTCCCACGAACGACGACCTTCAGTTCCAGACCGTCACCGCCGGCGGCGGTGTCCGCGTCACGCTGAACGACGTCATCGTGAAGTCGGCCATCATGTTCGGCCTCGTGGTGGCTTTTGCGTTCGTTGGCTGGAACGTCATCACTGCTGCTCCCGGCCTGATGTTGCCCGTCTTCATCGCAGCCATGGTTCTTGGCTTCGTGAATGCGCTCAAGAAGACCGTGTCGCCTGTGCTGATGGTCATCTTCGCGATCGCCGAAGGCTTGATGCTCGGTGGCATCAGCAACTGGTACAACTCCTACGCCGTCATTAACGGCTGGGACGGCATCGTTTTGCAGGCCGTCGTCGCCACCATGACCACCTTCGGCGTGATGCTCACGCTTTACCTGACCGGCGTCATCAAGGTGACCAAGCGCTTCACCCAGATCCTGATGGTCGCGGCTGTTTCCTACATCGTGCTGGCTCTGGCCTCACTTGTCGCCGCGATGTTCGGTGTGGGTGGCGGTTGGGGCTTCTACGGAGTCGACGGCATTGGCATCATCATCTCGATCGCTGGTGTGGCCATCGCGTCCTTCTTCCTCGCGCTTGACTTCGAGGCGATCAAGCAGGGTGTGGCGATGGGTCTTCCCGAGCGCGAGTCCTGGCGGATGTCCTTCGGCCTCCTGGTCACCCTCGTGTGGATCTACCTGGAGTTCCTGCGGATGTTCGCAATCTTGTCCGGTCGCGAGTAACTACG
>JAQCBM010000248.1 GCA_027729865.1 Actinomycetota bacterium | reverse complement strand
CCGTTGATGAACGTCGGTGTCTAGCCCGAACCTGCAGACGCAGGTTCGGGAACCGACAACCTTGGTGGGGTGTTCACAAGTCTTGCTAAACCGGGCGTTCGGCCTTGTTCCTGGCTGGGCTTCTCGCTAACTCGAGGTTGGCTTCACGCTGACAGGGCCACCAAGCACCGTATCCACCATCATCAGAAATCCTTCAGGCGCCGTGACAGCGACCAATCTTCGCTACAGGCCAGCACGGTCTGCATGCCGTCGGAGATCCGGAACACCGCCACCTGGCCGAACGCGGCGCCGATTGCTCGGGCCTCCTGATCGTCGAGGCCGACGACCGCCCAGCTCTCCTCGAAGTGTTCCGAGTCGGGGTCGGCACCCACAGCTCGGTGCGGGTGTAGTCCCCGGTCCACGAGGCAATCGCGCAGCACTCGGTTCGCTGCGTCGTTCTGCTCGCGCGTGGGGCGTTCATCTCCCGAGTTCCATGCGGTGATGACGTGCACAACGGAGTCGCGAGCCAGCGACGACTCACCGGCTGCTACAAGAGACCCAGACTCCTCGATTGAGACCAATGTCTTCACATACAGCGGAGCCAGGCGCTCTGAATCCACGAATCACACTCCGCCCCGGAGACGGCCAACCGCTCTCTGGAAACCTAGGGCCCCTCCCGTGATTCCGATTTCCTGCAGCATCTACTCAGACCCCGACATGTAGATCCGGTGGTAGAAGGTCCAGATGGCTTCGATCTCGTCAGTTGTGCAGCCAATCTCAGAGAGCACAGCAAGGTCGGCCTGGTCAGTGATGTCTCGGCACGCAGCGAGGTTCCAGTTCCCAACCTTCTTGCCCTTGTTGAGCTTCCAAACGGTTTCCTTCGCTTGAGCATCAGCGATCCGCGGCGCCCACTTCGCTACGAGCTTGCGAAGCTTCTGCGATGCTCCAGCGTGGTTCCCAGGCATTCCTTCGAGAATCCCCTTCGTGAGGTGAAAGTCATCGCTCTGAATGGCCCACCAAGAGAGGCCGATCCGACCCGCGAGAAGTACATAGGCAAAGTCTCGAGCCTCAACACTGGACATTGGCAAAGTGCCTTGCTCGGACGTTTCGCCTCGACTCCCATCCGCGTTGATGACCGGTACCGGCTCACCGGCGACACTTAGGTAGTTGTAGGCGTTTGCCTTGTAGTAGAGGGTCCGCGATCCTCCGGTTGTGTCCGTGCGAACCACATCCCGAGCGATCGTTCCAGAGCATTCTTCGCGCAGGCGGTCAAAGGCCTTGAGCAGGCGTGGGTCATCGACAAATGGCCATGTGTCTCCCGAACTCGGAATGTCGGCGTACTTGACGAGCGCCATCACGTGCGGCCTGAACTCGCTGTACCACCGCCGACAACGAGAACTGGCGACGGTCGATGAGCCGGTAGACGAGCGCCGACAGATCAGGATGGTGTTCCGGACCCTCACGTCGTTCTCGAACAATCCAGCCGGGATACGGGCGAATGCTGAGCAGGTGATCGAGTCAGCAACACTGGCGATGTGGAGCCGAAGTGTCTTGAAGCGCGAGGACTGCATCAAGCTATGCGGGGTGATCATCGCCAAACGTCCGCCGATGTTCAGTAGCGAGAGGGCTCGCTCCAGGCAGGGCGCGTAGATGTCGGGCAAGTCTCGAGTCTCAAAGTCGTCGAGCGGATAGTCGATCTCCCCTTTGGGAACGTACGGCGGATTTCCGATCACAACATCGAATCCCCCGGCGCTCATCGCTTCGGGGAACTCCACCAGCCAGTGCAGCGGAGTGACGAGCGCCTTGTACTTATCGAACGTTTGGTTGCCATGAACTGACTCCCACCACCACTCGTCCAACTGCGCGCGGAGTTCTTCGGTGGTGTGAATGACGAGGGCCTTGGCTCGAAGCACGTCGAGGTGCTCGCCCGCCTCTTGGACTTCGGCAAACTTCCTGAATGCGGCAGTTGCTTCCTCTGCACGGGCAACGATCTCATCGACTCGGTCGTGATTCAGCAGGTCTACCCGGGCTCTGATGTCCTCGACGCTTGCCGCACCGACGAGTGCGTTGCCCGCTCGGATACTGAACTCAAGATCTGGAAGTGGCTGAATGTCCCGGCGGTCATCGACCTGCGAGATCAACTTCAGGAAGAGGCGTAGACGAGCGATCTCGACGGCCTCCGGCATCAGGTCCACGCCGTAGATGTTGTTGAGTGCTGCGTGCTTGAGGAGGAAGTAATCCTGGTTTGGATGCGACTTGGCAGACTCGAGCAGTTCGTGGAGTGCCTTGACCTTGCTCGTTCGGGCGTGGGTGATCGCCGCATCTAGGACTGCGCTGTAGAGGCGGTGAAGGATGTTGAGCGCGGCGAACAGAAACGCACCCGAACCACAGGTCGGGTCGATGATTCGCAGGTCCGAGAGGCACTGCCACGCCGCCACGACGTCTGCGGGGGAATCTAGGGCGTCTATGACGTCGATCGCCAAGGTCTCTAGGTCAACGTTCGCGCGAACGGCGGCGTCTCCTGATGCAATCTTGCCTGCCTTCGCGGAAGCAACGAGATCTTGGTGAGTGCGTCGGCGGTCGACCACTTCCCACCACGTCTCGGTCGGTAGGCCGAGTTCGCCGGGCACGGGCAAGGTGTCCCACGCCGGCCGGGGGAAGGTTCCTGCTTCGTCGTCGATTTCTCTCGGAAGACTGAGTTCGCAGCCGTGTGCGAGGCTCGGCCAGACGTAGCGGTCTGGGTCGCTGCTCAGTGGCCGCCACACGTTTACTGAGGTCGCTGACTGGACTCGCTCGAGGAACACGGGCAGCAATGCATTGGACGTCATGAATCCAGTGACGTCTTCCTTGGTGTAGTAGGCGCCCTTGTCAACGTTGGTGGCAGCGTCCTTGTTGCCCTTGGAGACTTCTTCGCGGTTGTTGACGAACTGCTCAAAGATGTACCCGAGCACATCCGGATTGATCTCGTTGGGGTTGCCCGATGGCCGGTCGTCGAGGTGCCACTGCCACTGGTCGAAGAAATCGAAGATCTTCTCGAACGCCTTGTCGGGCACCCGGATGTCATTGGCCTCCTCAAGCGGATGCTTCGAGAAGATGCCGCCGTTGATGTACGGGATGTCGCCGATGAGCGCTTCGATGGCCGGGTCTGAGATGACCCGGTTCTTGGTGTCAGCGCCGAGTCCCTCGTGGAACAGAGGAATCAGAAAGTCCTTGTAGAACTCGTAGAACGAGCCGGGTCGCTTGAGCTCGCGGATCTGATCCAGCCGGTTCCTGAGGTAGTCGACGTCTCCGTCCAGGAACCCCTTCCGTTGCATGAAATAGATAAACATCAGTCGGTTCAGCAGAATCGACCCGTACCAGCGTAGCTCGGGCTTGGTCGCCTTGTCCGAGACGGCGATGCCCTTGATGGCCCCGGTGAGGTCGCGGTGTTGCTCGGCGAACTTGGAATAGAACGACTTGGTGACCTTGTCGGAGTCGAAGGCGCGGCGAAGCCGGCGGACCACCTCGAGCACGGAGATGTCGTCTTCGTTGATGCCGATCTGAACGAACTGGAGACGCTGGCGTAGCGCCTCGTTCACCATGCCAACGTGGTGCTCGTGTGCGACAAGGCGTGGGGTCCCCGCACCGGCAGCGTCGCGGGCTTGGGGCCAACGCCAGACTTGGCGGTGCTCGTCATGGAAGATGACGACACGCTCGGCGGACTCCTTGCGGAGGACCTTGTCGACGACTCGCTGTACCTGCCCACTCGGGATGGACGGGCACACCCAGATGGCGACACCACGGAAACTGGCCGCCTCGCTGAGCACCAGGGGT
>JAQCBM010000247.1 GCA_027729865.1 Actinomycetota bacterium | reverse complement strand
CCCACCGGGATCTGGGCCAAGGCGGTGGGGTGACCGCGAAAGGTAAAGGGGAGCATCACTGCTGCCGCCCTGGAATGCTGGCAAGGTCAAGAGACGCATTGATAAGGCGCGCCGGAGCACTAGGCTTTCGTAACTCCTACGAGTTGTGGAAGAGCAATGGCCTACCAAGTCACGAATGAAGACGGTGGACGAACGCTGCTGATCCGCACAGCCCTAGACCTCCTTAATACCGTTCATCCGGAGGATCTTTCGATCCGAGAAGTCGCTCGACGTGCCGAGTTATCCTCGGGTGCTCCCTACCACCACTTCAAAACGAAGACCGACCTCTTAGCCGCCTGCGCGGTCGTCGCATGGACCGACCTGTGTGATCAACTCGAGAATGACGGAGCGAACGGTCCGCTGGACCAGCTACTCGAGCGCGCCAAGACGTATCTCGCCTATGCGCGCGCCAACCCGGGTCCCTACCAACTCATTACCTCCAGGTTGTTCGTCGACGTCGAACGATTCCCTCAGATCGTCGAACTTCGGGCGCGCGCGATGGGTGGAGTTATCGACTTGATCATCGCCGTTCGAGATCCTGGTATGGACCGGCCAACAGCGAAGTTCCTGGGCGTCAGCATGTGGTCGCTGCTGCACGGACACCTGATGCTCAACAATGATTCGAGCGGTCTGCTCGACTCCCAGGCAACACTCGACGATGAGATCGCACGGTTGGCCACACAAATGGCTCAGCTTCCTGTCCCGAGCCCGAGCCTCTACCGATAGGTCTCATGAAGGTCGGGGCTGGTAGCGAGACCTTCCCGTTGGAATTCTCAGACGCCCAAAGCCTCCAAAGGGAGATGTACATGCAAATCCCTGCGGGCAACTCATACTAGAAGTCTGTGAGGGCAACATTTGCATCTGCAATTGGAATCGACACTAACTGCGAATCTGGAGGTTTGCATGGCTGTTGGTTGGTTCGAGATTTACGTCCAAGACATGGACAGAGCCACTGAGTTCTATCAGACGGTCTTCAACGTGACCTTGGAAGATGTGTCAGATGTTCCGGACGAATCGCACACACGCAGTTTCCCGATGGTCGAGGGAGCCGATGGCGCGAATGGCGCATTGGTGAAGTCAGACGAGATAGGATCGGCTCAAGGTGGCACCATCGTGTACTTCGAGGTTGAGGATTGCGCAGTCGAGGAAGGACGGGCCCTGGCGGCTGGCGGAACTGTCATCGATCCCAAGAAGTCGATCGGTCCCTATGGCTTCATGTCCATCTGTCAGGACACGGAGGGAAATCTCTTCGGGTTGCATTCGATGGTGTAGCAAAAACCACAACCGTCGTTCGCGAACACGCGTGCGGTGAGCCCAAGTTCAGGATGCCGCATCCTGCTTGCGGTAGTCCTCCGAAAGTTTCGCTTCGCCTGCCTTGCCAGGAAAGCGAGTGGCCACGAGAAGAGCTCCTAGTGCAACCGCGAGGACTGCTGCGGCGTATGCCCAGTTACTGCCGGACAAGAAACTTTCGGTTGCTGCTGACACGATCTGCTCTTTGTATTGCGGGTACCTGTCTGCCACTTGCTCCGCTCCCGTGAAGGACTGAAGCAGCGCGGCTTCCGTGGTGTTGCTTACCTTGGAAGCGTCAGAGGAGTCACTGATACTTGCGGTCAGGGAGGCCGCGTATCCGAACGTAAGCGCGGTACCCATGATCGCCTGCATGATCGAACCACCAAGGTCACGCTGCAAGTCTGCGGTGCCGGAAGCCATGCCAACACGGGACACCGGAACCGAACCAGTCAACGAGTGTGAAGCGGGAGTGAGCGCAAGGCCAGCCCCAACTCCGATGAGCAGATAGGCGAGTCCCACGAAGATGTACGACGTTCCCTCACGCCACACCAGCAGCATGATCAGCAATGCCGGGAGAATGAAGACGTAGCCGGCGAGCAGTGTGAAGCGTGACCCGTGCGAGCCCACCAACTTGGCGCTTCTGGGAGCGATTGCCAGCATTCCGATCGCGGCAGGGACGATCGCAAGTCCTGCGTTGAATGTCGAGTAGCCGAGAACGTTCTGCATGAATTGTTGGCCGATGAACATCGAACCCATTAAGGATCCGAAAACGATCATCCCTGCGATCGCAGGAACCCAGAACAGGCGCCGTGCCGCGTAGTGAAGGTCGTACAGCGGATTTGAAGCTTTGCGCTGCCTCATAACGAAGAGTGCACCGAACGCGATCGCCAGAATCAGCAGGCCCACTGCGGTTCCCTGCAGACCGGGTGCGGAGATCGTGCTGATGCCGAGGACAAGAGTGGCCACCATGATGACCGAGATCAAGCCCCCGAGGTTGTCGACCCGATCCTTCGATTCATTCACGTGACCGGGCACAAAGAGGAAGACGAAAACGAAAGCCGCTAGCGCAACCGGCACAACGATGAGGAACACCGAGCCCCACCAGAAACGCTCGAGTAGCCAGCCCGCGACGATCGGCGCCAAGACTGTCACGCCGGCACTGGATGCAGACCACAAAGCGATCGCCTTGGTTCGCGCTGGACCGTTTGCCCACAGCGCCGTGATGAGGGCCAATGTGGTCGGGTAGGCCATACCGGCAGCCACGCCGGTCAAGATCCGGCCGACTATGAGCAATTCCGCACTTGGGGCGAAAGTGCAGAACACCGCAATGGGAATGGTGAGTGCTGCTCCGGAGAGCAGCAGGAGTTTGCGCCCGTAGCGGCCACCAATCGCGCCGAGGTAGAGCACCGACATCGCCAAACCGAGCGTGCAGCCGACGGCTATGAGTGTGATCTGCGTTTGCGTAGCATCTAGAGCAGTCCCAATAGCTGGCAGTGCGACGTTCGCAACAGTGAGGTTCACGTTGCACAGCAGTGCCCCCAAAATCAACGAGATGAGTACTAGTCCCGCTCGTTTGGGTTCTGCACTCGCTGGCGTCGATGAGGCTGGCGTCGAAGATGCTGAGGACACGCGAACACGTTAGCGAATATCACTGTGAGAGATAAGTGATTCCCTCAATGTCCATTGCGTGTAGCGGTGCGGTTCAGCAGGGGGCTTGATTCCCACCAGCCGGCAAACACATCAGCAACGTGGCCGAGTTCGGGAAGTTCACTCCTTTGCTTCGCCAGATCTACGCAGGCATCTCCGCCAATCAACCGGTCACGTGCCAGCACATCCGCGGCGCGACCAGCTCGCTCCTGGTCGAGGCTGAGGGTCGAACAAATAGTGGAGGCACTCAGTGTTGACTCCAACTGGGACACAGAGTGAACACACTGCTTCCGAGCGGCAGTCGCGTCATTGTCAGATGCCCCCCTTGCAGCCGCGATGCCAGCCAGCAGATAGGCGTGACTGGATTCCTTGGCTATGCCGATCTGTCGCACGAGCTGGTGCGTTAGGCCGAATGGAAAGACCATGAGGGCGAAGGCAGCCGCAACGGCAACACCCAAAGTGATGTTTTCGATCCGGGCGATTTCAAGGTCTCGGTCAGAGGTCCACTGAAGTGCTGCCAGGTTAGTGAGTGCGAAAGGCGTATAGAACATCTGGGCGAGAAAGGGCCCCCGATGGGCAGCAACTACAGCCGTGAAAGCGAGGATTGGCAACAAGATAACGAAGGCTATGTGCGGCAGCGGCAGGATCGCTGCTACGGACGCAAGGGCAACACCGGCCATAGCACCCAGTGCCAATCGAAGTGATGAGTAGCCATTCGATGACGCGGAGAAACTCACTTGCGTGACGCTGAGCGCAGCCAGGACCACCCACAGTCCGTGGTCAAGTCCCAACTCGCGGACCAGTAGCACGCAAGCGGC
>JAQCBM010000246.1 GCA_027729865.1 Actinomycetota bacterium | reverse complement strand
CGTCGCTCGAAGACGAGGAGTCCCGCTACATCACCGTGAACCCTCAGCAGTTTGTGCCGGGGGAGCGTGATCGTGTGTTGCTGCCGTTGGTGTTCTGTCGTGAATGCGGTCAGGAGTACTACTCAGTGGTTCGCCGCGAGGACGGTGTACTCGAGGAACGCAACTTCGGTTTGCCGACCGAGACCCAAGGCACCGACGGCTACGTCTACGTGTCATCGAGTCGTCCGTGGCCTGATGACGTCGCCGAGATCGTCGAACGGCTCCCAGAGACCTGGCTCGAAGAACGACCGGACGGCACGTTCAAGGTGCGCTCGAACTATCGCAAGCAACTGCCGGAGAAACTCACGCTCTCCTCGAAAGGGGAGATCGGTGGCGGTGCGCTCACTGCATGGTTCATCCCCGCCCCGTTCCGGTTCTGTCTTCACTGCGAGGTCGCCTACCCGGCTCGTGGCAAGGACTCCGGTCGGCTCGCCACGCTCGGCTCGGGCGGGCGGAGCACGGCGACGACGATCTTGTCGGCGGCAGCGGTGCGATCACTACTTGCCGACCACACGGTCGCCGACCGTGAGAAGAAACTGCTCGCCTTCTCCGACAACCGACAGGACGCCTCGCTGCAAGCAGGTCACTTCAACGACTTCATCGAAGTCGGTCTGATGCGATCAGCGCTGTACCGCGCCGTCGAGGCGGCACGGCCAAACGGCTTATCGCATCAGGTGCTCACGCAGGAGGTGTTCGATGCCTTGAACCTGCCCAAGGCGCTCTACATGCAGGACCCGACGCTCAAAGGTGTCGCTGTGATCGAAGCTGACAAAGCCTTGCGTGAGGTGCTGGGCTATCGGCTGTATATCGACCAGCGCCGCGGCTGGCGTATTACGTCACCCAACCTCGAGCAGACCGGCCTCCTGCGCATCGACTATTTCGCACTTGACGATCTCGTGAACGATGAGGAGGCCTGGCAGGACCGCCACGCCGCGCTCGTAAGCGCGAGCCCGGCCGAACGAAAGGCGATCTGCAAGACGCTGCTCGACTTCCTGCGCCAAGAGTTGGCGATCAAGGTCGACTACCTCGACGCTCGCCGCCTCGAACAAATCCAACAAGTATCGAGCCAGTTCCTCACCGGTGCGTGGGGGTTCGACGAGACCGAGCAGTTCACACACTCCTTCGTGTGTTACCCACGCTCTCGTGGTCAGGCCGACACTCGGGACGCTTTCTTCGTGTCCGGCCGTGGCGGATTTGGTCAATATCTCGGTCGACCGAGCACGCTGGCGTCGTGGGGAACGAAACTCTCACTCGTCGACCGTGACGAAATCATCGCCGGCTTGATGGCATCACTTGCGTCGTACGGTCTGCTCGCCAAGGTTCGGGAGCCAAAGGACGACCTTCCGCCCGGTTATCAACTCTCTGCCGCGGCGATGCAGTGGATGCAAGGTGACGGCACACCGGTCGCCGATCCGATTCGTGTGCCGCGCCCACCCGAAGGCGGCATGAAGGCGAATCGCTTCTTTGCGGACTTCTACAAGAGCGTCGCCGCCGACGGCCAAGGCCTCGAAGCCGCTGAGCACACCGCACAGGTTCCCGGCCAGATACGTGAGGAACGCGAAGAGAAGTTCCGAGCCGGCGAACTGCCGGTGCTGTACTGCTCGCCGACGATGGAACTCGGTGTCGACATCGCCGGCCTCGTCGTCGTCGGCATGCGCAACGTGCCACCCACACCGGCGAACTATGCCCAGCGATCTGGTCGTGCTGGACGCTCCGGTCAACCCGCATTGGTGTTCACCTACTGCACGACCGGCTCGCCGCACGACCAGTTCTTCTTCCGCCGTCAAGAACGCATGGTGGCGGGCAGCGTCAGCCCACCCCGCCTCGATCTCGCCAACGAAGACCTCGTTCGTGCCCACGTTCACGCCGTCTGGCTCGCGCAGACCGGCATGAGCCTTGGCTCGTCGATGTCGCAGATTGTCGACCTCGACGGGGACGAACCGTCACTCGTGCTGCTCGATGAGATCGCCAACGACGTCGACCGCGCTGCACCGCGCGCCGGCGCCAAGACACGCGCCAACGCCGTTCTCGCTGATGTACTCCCTGCGTTGACCGAGACCGGCTGGTGGTCCGAGGACTGGCTCGACCACACGTTGCACGTGATTGGCAAGCAGTTCCGTGACGCAACCGCTCGTTGGGTCGGGTTGTATCGAGCGGCTCTCGCACAACAGAAGGCTCAGACGGCGGTGATTGCCAACGCTGCCCGACACAAGGACCACAACGAAGCGAAACGCCTCCGACGAGAGGCAGAAGCACAACTCGAGCTGCTGCGTAGCGAAGGCGGCCGCCAGTTCCAGTCCGACTTTTATACGTACCGATACTTCGCGTCCGAAGGGTTCCTACCCGGCTATTCGTTTCCGCGTCTGCCGCTCTCGGCGTTCATTCCTGCCCGTCGCGGCGGTACCGGTAACGACGAGTACTTGCAGCGACCGCGGTTCGTGGCGGTCAGCGAGTTCGGGCCTCGCAACTTCATCTACCACGAGGGCTCGCGTTACCAGATCAACAAGGTGATCCTTCCGGTTCCTGACACCACCGGCGACCCCGACGACCGCATGCTCACCCGCTCAGCGAAACTCTGCGAAGCCTGCGGCTACCTACACCCGCTCACCAAGACCGGTCCAAAGATCGACCTGTGTGAAAACTGCGGTCATCAGATGGGCCCGGCATACGACGAGATGTTCCGTTTGCAGAACGTGGTCACCAAGCGCCGTGAACGGATCAGCAGCGACGAAGAAGAGCGCCAACGTCAGGGCTATGACCTGCGTTCAGGTGTGCGGTTCTCTGACCGAGGCCATCAGCACGCCACCGTCGAAGTTGATGGCACCCCTGAGGTGACGCTCCGCTACGGGCATTCGGCCACGATCTGGCGGATCAACCTCGGTTGGAAGCGACGCAAGCCCGGGGAGAAGCCGGGCTTCGCTCTCGACATTGAACGCGGATATTGGGCCAAGAACGATGACGGCAACGACGATGACGATGGCGAACCGATGAGCGCCAGGGTGAAGAAAGTCATCCCGTACGTCGACGACACGCGCAACGTGATCTTGATCGCTCCTGAGCACCTGCCTGAGGACGAAGCCGAACGTAACCAGCTGATGGCGTCACTCCAGGCGGCGCTCAAAACGGCGATCCAGGTGACGTTCCAACTCGAGGACACCGAACTCGCAGTCGAATCACTGCCATCGCCTGGTGACCGGCGCATGCTGCTCGCCTACGAATCAGCTGAAGGCGGTGCCGGTGTGCTGCGCCGCCTTATCGAGGATCCGACCGCGTTCGCCCGGGTGGCAAGTCAGGCGCTTGAGATCTGCCACTTCGACCCCTCCACCGGCGATGACCGGCGCCGCGCCCCCGGGGCGAAGGAGGACTGCGAAGCCGGCTGTTACGACTGCCTGCTCAGTTATTACAACCAGCCTGATCATCGCATCGTCGACCGGCACGCCATCCGTGACCTGTTGATGTCGTGGTGTGACAGCACCACCGTTGCGTCGCCTGGTGGGTTGTCGCGTGCCGAGCAGTTGCAGCGCCTATCGAACCTGGCCGGCAGCAATCTCGAACGGTCATGGCTGCAATACCTCGACCAGAACAACCATGCCCTTCCGGACGGAGCCCAGACGCTGTTCGAAGCTGCACACACCCGCCCCGACTTTGTGTACGACGCACCGCACTTCCTTGCCGTCTACATCGACGGTCCACATCACGACCACCCCGACCGTCAGGACCGCGACGCTGACAAGACCGCTGCCATGCAAGCACTCGGCTGGTCAG
>JAQCBM010000245.1 GCA_027729865.1 Actinomycetota bacterium | reverse complement strand
CCCCCCCGACGCCGCATCGGGGAAGCAGGGGCCAGGAGGCACCCCGGTGTGGGGGCGAAGCGGCGCGGGCGTAGACTTTGCAGGCTGATATCGGGCTTCCCCGTCCATCCGCACCGCCTCGCCGCTTTTGCGGCTTCTTTGTGCGCGTGCCGTGGGTAGGAAATCCGTTTTGGTGAATCGGGACCTCCGATTCGGGGAGCACCGCTCCCGCCACTAGGAAGGCACGGAATGGGCAAGAAGGACGGCGCGATCGAGCTCGAGGGCACGATCACCGAGTCTCTCCCCAATGCCATGTTCCGCGTCGAGTTGGACAACGGGCACGAAGTGCTCGCACATATCAGCGGAAAGATGCGGATGCACTACATCCGAATCCTTCCGGACGATCGCGTTGTCGTGGAGTTGTCGCCATACGACCTCACCCGCGGGCGCATCGTCTACCGCTACAAGTAAATCGACAGCAAGCCAAGGTGCGCCTTCGGGCGAGGGAGAACGGACAGAGCACATGAAGGTGCAACCGAGCGTCAAGAAGATCTGCGACAACTGCAGGCTGATTCGTCGCCACGGTCGAGTCATGGTGATCTGCACCAACCCCCGCCACAAGCAGCGCCAGGGCTGACGCGAGCACTCAGCAAGTCGCGGGAGAGACAACCCGCATCAACTCAATACGGGAGTTCCCGACCCCCCGCTGCACGGCGGGGACGACACCTTCGGCCACGGGGCCGAAGACCGGTCTTGGCGGACCGGGCCGGACTCCCACCGCAAACCCCGTGAATGAGAACAGATAGGACCGCCACATGGCACGTTTGATCGGTGTCGATCTGCCGCGTGAGAAGCGCATGGCAATCGCACTTACTTACATCTATGGCGTTGGACGCTCCCAGGCTGCCAAGGCTCTCGAAGCCACCGGTATCGACCCAGGAATGAAGTCCAAGGACCTCACCGACGAGCAAACACTCGCACTGCGCGATTGGATCGAAGCCAATCTGAAGGTCGAAGGCGACCTGCGCCGCGAAGTTGCTGCCGACATCCGCCGCAAGGTCGAGATCGGTTGTTACCAGGGAATTCGGCACCGCAAGGGCCTACCGGTCCGCGGTCAGCGCACCCACACCAATGCCCGTACTCGCAAGGGGCCGCGCAAGACCGTTGCCGGCAAGAAGAAGGCTTAAGCGAAACCGCTGGCCACTCAGACTCCGATCGTCCATTCGAGAACTTAGGAAGTAGGCAACCGAATGCCCCCCAAGACTGCTGGCGCCAAGAAGGTGCGCCGCAAGGAGAAGAAGAACGTGGCCCACGGCCACGCGCACATCAAGAGCACGTTCAACAACACCATCGTGTCGATCACCGATCCCACTGGCGCGGTGATCTCCTGGGCCTCAGCCGGTCAGGTGGGCTTCAAGGGCAGCCGCAAGTCCACCCCGTTCGCCGCCCAGCTCGCTGCCGAAGCCGCCGCGCGCCGCGCGATGGAGCACGGCATGCGCAAGGTCGATGTGTTCGTCAAGGGTCCCGGCTCGGGACGTGAGACCGCCATCCGCTCCCTGCAGGCCACCGGCCTGGAGGTGGGCTCGATTTCCGACGTCACCCCCGTGCCGTTCAACGGCACCCGTCCCCCCAAGCGCCGCCGCGT
Organism: Actinomycetota bacterium; assembly: GCA_027729865.1. Lineage (GTDB taxonomy): Bacteria > Actinomycetota > Actinomycetes > S36-B12 > S36-B12 > S36-B12. The sequence continues at coordinate 2,180 of JAQCBM010000245.1, read as the reverse complement.
CTGATCGCGCGTAGGAAAGAGGAGAAACAGATATGGCGCGATACACCGACGCAGATTGCAAGCGTTGCCGCCGCGAAAAGATGAAGCTGTTCTTGAAGGGCAGCAAGTGCGAGTCACCGAAGTGCCCCTTCGAGAAGCGCCCCTACCCTCCCGGGCAGCATGGCCGTGGCCGCACGAAGGAGAGCGAGTACTTGCTGCAGCTTCGTGAGAAGCAAAAGGCTGTTCGCATCTACGGCGTGCTGGAGAAGCAGTTCAGCAACTACTACGCCGAGGCGAACCGTCAGTCCGGCAAGACCGGCGACAACTTGCTGCGCATCTTGGAGTCCCGCCTGGACAACGTCGTGTTCCGCGCCGGCTTCGCCAAGTCACGTGACATGGCCCGCCAATTGGTCAACCACGGACACTTCCTGGTCAACGGCAAGAAGGTGGACATCCCGTCCTACCGCGTTTCGCCGAACGACATCATCGAGGTACGCCCCGGCTCGCGTGAGATGACTCCGTTCATCGTCGCGCACGCCGAGATCGGTGAGAAGACCGTGCCTGCGTGGCTCGAGGTTGTTCCCTCGAAGATGCGCATCATCGTCCACTCGCTCCCTGAGCGTGAGGTCATCGATACCCCCGTCCAAGAGCAACTCATCGTCGAGCTCTACTCCAAGTAAGCACCGTCCTGGCCTCACCGCGGTCAGGACCTCGTCAAGCACGCGACTTCATATAGCGGTCGTCGCGGGAAGGAAAAGACACAGTGCTCATCAGCCAACGCCCCATCCTCACCGAGGAGCCGATCAGCGAGTTCCGTTCGCGCTTCATCCTCGAGCCGCTCGAGCCCGGCTTCGGCTACACGCTCGGCAACTCGATGCGCCGCACCTTGCTGTCCTCGATCCCCGGAGCCGCCGTCACCAGCATCCGCATCGACGGTGTTCTCCACGAGTTCACCACGATCGACGGGATGACCGAGGACGTCACCGAGTTGATCTTGAACCTCAAGCAACTCGTTGTGTCGTCGGAACACGACGAGCCGGTTGTCATGTACCTGCGCAAGCAGGGCCCCGGTGCCGTGACGGCAGCTGACATCCAGCCCCCGGCCGGTGTCGAGGTACACAACCCCGACCTTCACATTGCGAACCTCAATGGCAAGGGCAAGTTGGAGATCGAACTGATCGTTGAGCGTGGCCGTGGCTACGTCCCCTCGGTCATGAACAAGCAGCCCGGCCAGGAGATCGGTCGCATTCCTGTCGACTCGATCTACTCACCGGTTCTCAAGGTCAGCTACAAGGTCGAGGCGACTCGTGTCGAGCAGCGCACCGACTTCGACAAATTGGTTCTCGATGTGGAGACCAAGCAGAGCATGCGTCCACGCGATGCCGTTGCTTCCGCCGGTCACACGCTGGTCGAGCTCTTCGGTCTCGCCCGCGAGTTGAACGTCGACGCCGAAGGCATCGACATCGGCCCGTCGCCCACGGATGCTTTCGTGGCCGAGCAGCTCGGAACTCCGATTGAGCAACTCGACATGACGGTCCGTTCCTACAACTGCCTCAAGCGCGAGGGCATCCACACTGTGGGCGAGCTGATCACCCGCAGCGAGGCCGATCTCCTCGACATCCGCAACTTCGGTCAGAAGTCGATCGACGAGGTCAAGGTCAAGCTCGCCGGTCTCGGCTTGGCGCTCAAGGACAGCCCGCCTGGATTCGATCCTGGCGCGGCGGTCTACTTCGCCGATGAGGACGAAGAAGGTTACGAGGACTTCGACGGCACTGAAGGCGACGACGTCGCATACGCAGAGGACGAGCAGCTCTAGAACCGAGCGTTCTAGAACTCACAAGGAGAAACGACATGCCTACGCCAACTAAGGGTCCCCGTCTCGGCGGTGGTCCGGCACACGAGCGACTGATGCTCGCCAACCTCGCGACGGCGCTTTTCGAGCACGGCAAGATCACCACGACCGAGGCCAAGGCCAAGCGGCTGCGTCCTCTCGCCGAGCGGTTGATCACTTTTGCCAAGCGCGGTGACCTCGCTGCCCGCCGCAAGGTGATGACCGTCGTGCGGGACAAGACCGTGGTGCACGTGCTGTTCACCGAGATCGGTCCGCAGTACGCGGGTCGTCCCGGTGGCTACACCCGCATCACCAAGATCGGTCCCCGCAAGGGCGACAACGCCCCCATGGCCGTGATCGAACTGGTCGA